>NZ_JBNFOJ010000012.1:12500-20894 GCF_057364705.1 Brevundimonas sp. CURTG3B2_SDJG | reverse complement strand
CGGTCCAGGGCCGGGCTCAACGCCGCGCGGGCGGCAGCGTCTGGGTCGGCGGCGGCGGATCGGCCTATGTGACCGTCGATCAACCGTATCCGACCACGATCAACGGGCTGATGGTCGAAGGAGCCCGGACGCGTCAGACGATTCGCGTGCCCTATGAAGCCCGTCGCCGTTGGGAGAAGCGCGTGGTGATTCAGGCGGTCTGCATCGACGACCGCAACATCCCGCACCCCGCGTCCCAGGTCCGGCCCGACCGCGAGGTCGAGATGGGCTACGAAGGCGAGCTGTACCGCTGTCTGGCGGGCACCTGGCTACAGATCACCTGGGCCGAATACATGGGCGACATCCGCTTCGATCACGGCGAGACCATGAGTTGCCGCAAGGGTGAGGCGTTGTGGCATGGCCGGGGCCAGATCGAATGCCGCCCGCAGAAGGCCGAGCGCGAATGCAACGAACGCTCGCTGCTTCGCCGGTACGGCGCGGGCGTCAAGATCCTGACCTGGATCCGCGAGGAGACCTATACCGAATACCGCGAGGAAGTGATCGAGGAAGCCGGGGTCGCCGTGTCCGGCGGGGCCATCACCTTGGACGGCGGCGTCGGCGGCCGGGTGTTCTGACGCGGGTTGAACGCCGCGTTCAGCCTGCCGTCAGGCGGCCGAGCGCAGGATGATCGTCGTCGGCTCTTCGTCGACGATCCTGAGAAGCGACTAGCCCCGGTCCAAGCGGACCGGGGCCTTTTTCGTGCGCTACGGGGCCGGCGCGGCGGGCGTGGACGAGACCACCTGGACCTGCACGGCCTTGGCGTCGACCAGATATCGCTGGGCCAGACGCTGCACATCCGCCGGCGTGACGGCTTCCAGCACGGCGATGTTGTTAACGATCTGCTGCACGTCCGCCGGCCGTTCGGCGACGTCGGCGAGCTGGCCCAGCCAGTACTCGTTGGTCGCCTGGCTGAGGCGCAGGCGCTCGATGGCCGGAAGGCGGGCACGGTTCAGTTCGTCGTCCGAGGGCGGCGCGTCCCGCAGCGATGCGGCGATCGCGTTCACCGCGGCGTAGAAGGCCGGGATGTTGCTGCGCGCGATCTCCCCCTGGACCAGCATGAAACCATAGTCGGGGAAGACGTCCGAGAACTGCGAACCCACGCCCGGCGAATAGGCCAGGGCCTGCTTCTCGCGAATCTCCTCCAGCACCCGCAGCCGCAGGACCGCGCTCAGGATCGAAAGCTGACGCGCCTCGGTGCGGTCGCCGATCTGGTCGGTGGTCGGCCAGGCGACGATTGCAAGGGCCTGTTCGGCCGGTCCGGTATGGGTGAATTCGATGGGCTGGCTGGTCGGCGCCGGGAAACGCTTCTGGTCCGATCCCGGCAGGGGCTGGGCGTCGGGGCCGCGCGAGGGCAGAGCGCCGAAGGTGGAGGCGACCGTCGCGATGGCGTCGTCCACGGTGACGTCCCCCACGATGGTGACGTGAATCGGTCCGCTGGACAGGCCGCGCGTGATCTCGGCCTTCAACTGATCGTTGGTCCAGCCAGCCACCGCCTCCGCGGACGGCAGGCCGTCGCGGGCGTCGCCGCTGCTGAACACCCTGCCTCCGTCAACGGCGAAGGCGCCGCCCGGCGTGGCGCGGGCCTGGGTCAGTTGGGCGCCATAGGCCGACTTGAGCAGCTGGAAGGGGGCCGCACGCAGGCCTGGATCGGTCAGATAGGCCGTCAGCACCTGCATCTGCAGCGGCAGGTCGGCCGGTCGGGTGGCTCCCGAGAAGCTGTAGCGGTCGCTGCCGGCGCTAAAGCCGACGGAGTACACCCGGCCGTTCAGCACCCGGCTCATCTCATCCAGAGTCAGCTTGCCCAGTCCGCCGGCGGTGAAGACATTCGAGCCCAGGCCTTCGACGGTCGGGCGGTCGGTCGGCTGACCCAGTTCGCCGATCCCGGTGTCCACGCGAACCAGAATCTGCTCGTCGCGGAACTCGGTCGGTTTGACGGTCAGCGTCACGCCGTTGGCGAAGGTGACGACGGTCGCGCCGACCTCGGCGATCTCGCGACGGCTGGCGACGGTTCCCGACGTCCCGAAAGTCTCATAGGGCCAATCGAGCTGAGCCTGGGCGGCCGGGGCGCTCACCGGCGTCTGGCGGGACGCCTCCAGGGCGGCGGTCACGGCCGCTTCGCCGCCTTCGATCGGCTCGGGCGTGACCACCAGAGCCAGCGGGCCTTCGCCTTGGAAGACCCGGGGCAGGGTCTGGTTGACGGTCGCCGCCGTCAGGCCCTGGACCGAGGCGTTGAACAGATCCAGGTTGGTCTGCGGGGCGGTGAAGACGGTCTTGCTATTCACCGATCCCGCGAGGGCGTTGGCCAGGGCCGGCGTGCGGCGCGTGGCGGCGCCGGCGACGGCGGTCTCCAAGGCGGTGCGAACCTCGGTGATCTCGCGTTGCAGCTCGGCGTCCGACACGCCGTACTGGACCAGGCGGCGCTGCTCCTGATCGATGGCCTCCAGGGCGCGCTTCCATTCGCCGACATTGTAGCGGGCCGAGACCGAGGCCACGCCGAAGCTGTCGGCCAAGTCGAACTCGCCGCCGTTGGCGTTCAGGAACGGCGGATTGTCAGACCGCGCGATCTCGCCCAGGCGCCGATTCAGCACTGCGATGCCAAGCCGGCGGACCAGGTTGTCTCGGCGCTCGGCGACCGAATCGGGATCACGGTCGGGGTTGCGGATGAAGCCCAGTTCGATCGACGACTGGACGCCCGGCTCAACCAGGATACGGGTTTCCGGCCCGCGCGGCGCGACGGTGCCCAGGTCGGCTCGGGACGGCCGGCGACCGACGCCCTGCCAGCTTTCGAAGGCGGCCCGGACCTTGGTTTCCATTTCGTCGACGTTGAAGTCGCCGACGGCGACGAAGGTCGCGCGCTCGGGCCGGTAGTAGCCGCGGTAGAATTCCACGAACCGGTCACGCGGCGCGGTGCGGATGATCTCCAGATCACCAATCGGAAGGCGGTTGGAGATCCGCTGCCCCGGCGCATAGAGCGCCAACTGGGCCTTGATCGACCGAAGGCCCGGCGTATTGCGCAGGCGCTCCTCGCCCACGATGACGTTGCGCTCGGCCTCGACGGCGTCCGGAGCCATCAGCGCCTCGGACATCTGTTCGCGCAGGATGCGCAGGGAATCGTCGACCGTTCCGGCGTCCGCGTTCGGGATTTCCAGCATGTACACCGTCTCGTCGAAGCCGGTGGAGGCGTTGGTGTCCGCGCCAAAGGCCAGGCCGCGGCGCTCCAAGATGCGAAGCAGCTCGTTCTCCGGGATGTTCGTCGTCCCGTTGAAGGCCATGTGCTCCATGAAGTGAGCCAGGCCCAGCTGGTTCTCGTTCTCCATCAGAGAGCCGGCGTCGATGCGCAGGCGGAACGACGCCTGACCGGGCGGCGTGGCGTTGCGCATGATGGCGTACTGCATGCCGTTGGGCAGGACGCCGAAGCGCACGTTGGCGTCGGCTGGGATGTCACTGGTCGCCTGGGCCCACGGATCGGTCGGCGCGACCTGGGCTTGGGCCAGGGCGGGCGACGCCGCCGTGAGCGCGGCGAAGGACGCCGCGGCGAGAAGAAGGAGGCGTGCGGAACGCATGGGTCGGTCACTCCGATAGGCGCGAAGGACCCGATCGCGGGTGCGCCGGAAGAAAGGGAGGGACCGCGGATATTCAGAATGACGCCGCCCCCGGGTTCAACCCATCGGGGACGGGAGGGCGGCGCTCAAGTTACCGAAGATTAATGTGAGGGCCGTGAGACGTAAAAGGTCGCCGAATTGCCCACCGCGTTGGCGCCCGTGATGACCGCCCGGCCAGAGCCGCGACCGTTGTGTTGGCCCGGGCCGAGACGTCGCCGGAGTTGGTTTGACTGTTCGTGGCCTCCAGATAGCCCTGGCAGGTCGAGCAAGCGTAGCCGGTGACGGAATTGCCGACGGCGTCGGCTCCCACATAGACGTCGTAGCCGTTCGTGCCCGAGAAGGTCGCCGAAACGTCGACGCCGCCGGTATTGATCTGGGTGTTGTCGATCTCGACGTAGATGTCGTTGTTCCCGACCGACAGCTCGTTCGCCGCGCCGCGCGCATAGGCTTCCGCGCGGCCGTAGTCGTAGGCGGTGGTGGTGGCTGCCGCGCGGACGTAGGCCGAGTTGGTCTGTTCCGAGGTCGTCACGACCGAGCCGCCCTCGTTGTAGAGCACGGCCTGGTTCGCAGTGGCCGCGCGCGGGAGGCCAGGTCCCAGCCATTGCCGGTGTTGGCGCTGGATTCGGCCTCGATGAAGTCGCCGGTCGAGCTCTGGCGGATCGTCAGGTCCTGACCCGAGGTCTGGCCGCTGTTCACCGCGACGGCGTTGACGATCGATTGAGCGGTGACCGCGGCCTCGGCCGGAATGTACTGACTGTCGACCCGGCTGTACGAGCGCACAGTCGCCGAAGACGACTGGTCGATCGACCCGTTCAGGGCCGAGCCTTCGCCGTACAGGGCGGTGGTGTTCGAGATGGCCGAAGCGGCGACAGAGCCGCCCGACAGCAGGCGCGCGTTCTCGTCTCCGACCTCGCTGGTCGCGCTGACCATGCCGCCGGTGTTGGACTGCGTCGCCTCGACCGTCAGCCCGGCGTCGTAGGCGCTGACGGCCAGATAGTTGCCGCCGGCCTGGGTCAGGATGTTGACCTCGCCGCCGGTGTCGCCGCTCAGGACCACGTCCGTCCGGGCGAGCGAGTCGCCGCGCATGTCCTGATTGGACTGGACCGTGATCGACTCATTCTCGACCGAACCCGACGCCGTGTTGCCTCGGCTGGAGGTGTCTGCGGTCACCTGTTCGGTGGCGTCCACGACATTCAGGACCTGGTGCGAGAAGACGTCGCCCAGCTGCAGCTGTTCGTTCAGGACGATGGCGCCGCCAGGCGGCGTTTGCGCCGCGGCCTCAGTACCGGCTGCGACGCACAGCGCCGTCGCGGCGATCGTGCCAGCGAGACGGATCCGCACGGGTATCGCCATTGTTGGTGTCCGTGTTGGGGTAAGCCGCATAGTAGCCGCCGGTCGGGCCGACGGTGCCGCCCAGGGGGTCGGGGCCGGCGGACAGGCAAATGTCGGGGCCGGGGGCGCCGTACAGATTGGCCATGAATTCGACCGTCGCCCGCTCGATCAGGGCGCGCACGGCCAGCTGCACCGGCTCCAGCCCGCCTTCTCCGGCCGAGATGTCGAAGACGTTGCCGTTCAGGAAGTCGAACACCCCGGCGGAGATCTCCCGGCCGATGATCTGCTTCTGATACGAGACCACGTCCACGACCTCGAGCGTGGTGGTCTGGACCAGGCGCAGGTCGATGGCGATGTTCATCACATAGGACTTGCCCGCGAAGGCGGTCGACAGCGGCGTCTTGGTCTCGACCTGGCCGGCGGCCATGTCGAAGCCGCCCGAGCGGATGTTGTAGTTCACCTCGGTGATGCCGCCGACGATGTAGAAGTCGGATCCCGGGACCTGGCCGGCAGGATGCGGCGGTACTGGGTGTCTTCCGCGCCGCCGGGGCCTTCATCGCCGATCAGGCGATTGTTGGCGTAGCGCAATTCGAGTTCGGACACGGAGGTGTCGTAGCGCTCGACGATCCGGGCGCCGGCCTTGGCCAGGGCGGTGTTGGCCATCAGCGAGGCGCCGCCGGTGATCTGTCGGCCTCCGTCGGCCGAGACCGTGCCGGTGTAGTCGCTGATCCGGCCCACGGCGATGCGCGGGGAGGGGAGGCTGTAGCGCCGGGCGTAATCGGCCATGCAATACAGCGCCGCCGAATAGGGCGTCGGATTGGCGATGACCGGCGCGTTGCCGATCGGGGCGGCGTAGGTGCCCGCGGGCCCGGCCGAGGCCGAGATGCAGCCACTCAGCAGAGCGGCGACCGCGCAGGCGGCGCCGGCGGTCCTAGCGTGCCGAAAGATCCGGCCAGAGTTCATGGACGCCTCGGGCGGTTGAGGTCGGTGCCGGCGGTGACGTTGCCGTTGTTGACCTGGCTGGAGTTCACGATGACGGTGTTGTGATTGCCCTGGACGACGACGTTCAGGTTGTTGCCGATGGCGGTCGAGCCGCCGATCGTCGGACCGCCCGAACCGCCGACGCCGCCCCAGTTGGACGACACGCCGCCTGTCTGGCTGGAGTAGGCGCTGGCGCCGGACTGGATGATGCCGTTCACGATCAGGCGATTGCCGTTCTCGTCACGGGTCGATCCGGTCTGGGGACGGGCGGTGGTGTAGCGCGAACCGCCGTAGCCGGCCTGCAGACTGCCCATGCCGGACGAGCCGGCCGATTGCGCGAAGGCGCCGGCGGGAGCCATCAGGGCGGCGAGCGAAATCGCTGTGGCGGCCTTCAGACGGACAGACATGGCGGCACTCCGCGGGAATACGGTTTACGGGACGCTAAGCATCCGGGGAGCCAATCTGGGTCATGGTTATTAAGAACCGCTTGCCAGAGCGCCGGTCGGCGACCAATCCGGACGGACTTTCACCTACGAGGCTCCCCTGACCGACGCGCCGCCCGAACGGATCTTCAATGCGCCGACGGCGTCGGTGCTCGTCGCCGTCTCGATTCCCGCCCTGTATCTGGTCCAGCAGGCGCTTCCTCCAGCCGAATGGCTGGGTCTGGCCTTTCGGCCCGGCTCGTTGGCGGACGGCGGATGGTGGCCCGGCGTGCTGACGGCGATGTTTTTGCACGCCAACTGGGCCCATGTCGGGATGAACGCCGCCGGCGCCCTGGCCTTCGCCCCGCCGGTGGCGCGGCTTTTCCCGGGACTGCGAGGGGGAGCGGCCTTTCTGCTCTTCTATATGGCGTGCGGCGTGGCGGCGGCCGTGGGCTACGGGCTGGTGCATATGAGCAATCAGGACGTCATGGTCGGCGCGTCCGGCGCCGTGTTCGGCCTGACCGGGGCCGCGATTCGTTTGCTGGGGCGGCGGAATGGGCGGCTTCGGCCGCTGACGGACCGGCGCGTGGTGACGACAGCCCTGGCTTTGATGGCGGTCAACGCCTTGATCGGCCTTATCGGATTCGCTCCCGGCGCGGAGGGGCTGCAGATCGCCTGGGAGGCGCACGCCTTCGGCTTCCTCTTCGGCCTCCTGGCGATCGGCCCCTGGGCGAAGGCGTTCGGTCTCCGGATGCCCGCATTTGATTCGCCAGCCGATCTGCGCGACCCTCCGGCGTGAAGCGGCCCGTCCGCGGCCGCACTCTATAGAGAGGGAGAGCCGCGATGCTTGTCGCCGAGATTCTCAAGGACAAGGGAGACGCCGTCTATGCGGTCGGGCCGGACCTGACGCTGGCGGAGGCATGCGCCGAGCTGGAGGCCCGGCGGGTCGGCGCCCTGATCGTCTGCGACCGGGACAAGGTGGTGGGCGTGCTGTCCGAACGGGACGTCGTCCGGGCCGTCGCGCGCGAGGGCAAGATCGGCCTGGACCGGCCGGTCTCGGAGTTCATGACGGCGGATGTCGTGTTCACCGCCCCGGCCGAGACGGTCGGGATTCTCATGGAGCGGATGACCGAGCGCCGGATCCGCCACCTGCCCGTCCTGGCCGCGGGCCGACTGGCCGGGGTCATCTCGATCGGCGACGTGGTCAAATGCCAGATCGCCGAGGCCACTCATGAGGCCGAGTCCCTGCGTACATATATATCGGCGGGCTGATCGCCGGCGTGGCGGAGCGGCTCCAGCGACCGGGAGTCGGCGAGAAAGTTCAAAAAAGCTTCAGAATCGGGTTGCGGCGGGAAAGGCTGCTGCGTATATCGCCGCCTCGCTCGGAAACGGGCCGGCCGCCGGGGCCGCGGAGACGAAAGCCTCCCAGTCCCCACCGGAAAAAAGAGCCGAAAGGCTCTTGCTTCTGAAAGGCGGTTTGGTTAGATTCCGCGCTCCAATCGAATCGTCGGAAACGAACACAGAGGGAAGCCTCTCGGCTCTCCTCCTGGCGGTTTTTTGCGGTTTGGAAGGTCTCGATCTTCCGCTCCGCGAGATGGCTGAAAAGCCCGGTTGACACGGAGAGCGGCCTTCCCTAGAAGCCCGCCTCCACCGCCCTCCGGGGCGGCTCCGCAGAGAGAGGTTCTTCTTTAAAAAGAACCGCTTGACACGGAAAACGGAGGCGCTAAACACCCGCCTCCATCGCCTTCCGGGGCGGTCCTGAAGAGAATGGTTCTTCTTTAAAAAGAACCGCTTGACGCAGGAAAATGAGGCGGTAAACACCCGCCTCCCTCGCTTCGGCGGGGCCCGGAAAAAAGGGATCGTTCTTCGGAATGATCGCTTGACACGAACTTCTGAGGCGACTAAATCGCCGCCTCCGCCGAGACCGGGCGCTAAACGGTTGGGCCGGAAAGCTTCCGGTTCGGGTCTTTGAAATCGTTGATCTGGAAAGAGAAACGCAGGCGGCGGTGTCCTAGCGA
>NZ_JBNFOJ010000012.1:0-10000 GCF_057364705.1 Brevundimonas sp. CURTG3B2_SDJG | reverse complement strand
GCGAGCGAACCGGGACCAGGCCAGTGCTCTTGTGAAATAAAGTCGAACGGAATGGAAAGTCCGGCCATAGCGGGTGACAGCCCCGTAGACGTCAAACAGCAAGAGACTCGAGTAGGGCGGGACACGTGAAATCCTGTCTGAACATGGGGGGACCACCCTCCAAGCCTAAGTACTCCTCTACGACCGATAGTGAACAAGTACCGTGAGGGAAAGGTGAAAAGCACCCCAACGAGGGGAGTGAAACAGATCCTGAAATCGGAAGCCTACAAGCAGTCGGAGCCCCCATGCGGGGTGACGGCGTACCTTTTGTATAATGGGTCAGCGACTTCATGTGTCGAGCAAGCTTAAGCCGTTAGGTGTAGGCGCAGCGAAAGCGAGTCTGAATAGGGCGCTAAGTTCGACGTATGACGACCCGAAACCAGGTGATCTATCCATGAGCAGGATGAAGGTTGGGTAACACCAACTGGAGGTCCGAACCCGTGAATGTTGAAAAATTCTGGGATGACTTGTGGATAGGGGTGAAAGGCCAATCAAACCTGGACATAGCTGGTTCTCCGCGAAATCTATTTAGGTAGAGCGTCCGACGAATTCCTTGGGGGGTAGAGCACTGGATGGTTGCGGGCTGCGCGAGCGGTACCAATACTAACCAAACTCCGAATACCCAAGAGAACTATCGGGCAGACACACGGCGGGTGCTAACGTCCGTCGTGAAAAGGGAAACAACCCTAACCATCATCTAAGGCCCCCAAGTACTGGCTAAGTGGGAAACGATGTGGGATTGCTTTGACAATCAGGAGGTTGGCTTAGAAGCAGCCATCCTTTAAAGAAAGCGTAACAGCTCACTGATCAAGCGATCCTGCGCGGAAAATGTAACGGGGCTCAAGCCAGTCGCCGAAGGTATGGGTTTGCACTTTGTGCAAGCGGTAGCGGAGCGTTCCGTAAGCCGGTGAAGGTCAACCGTGAGGTTGGCTGGAGGTATCGGAAGTGAGAATGCTGACATGAGTAACGACAAACAGTGTGAGAAACACTGTCGCCGAAAGACCAAGGGTTCCTGCGTAAAGCTAATCTGCGCAGGGTTAGTCGGCCCCTAAGGCGAGGCTGAAAAGCGTAGTCGATGGGAAGCAGGTAAATATTCCTGCACCAGCTGGAAGTGACGGATGGCGTAAGTTGTCAGGGCTTATTGGATTGTCCTGGCAGCGAAGTTGTCCCTGGAAATAACTCCAGCAGAGACCGTACCCGAAACCGACACAGGTGGTCAGGTAGAGTATACCAAGGCGCTTGAGAGAACTGTGCTGAAGGAACTCGGCAAATTGCACGCGTAACTTCGGAATAAGCGTGACTCACCTAGGGCAACCTAGAATGAGTGGCACAAGCCAGGGGGTAGCGACTGTTTAGCAAAAACACAGGGCTCTGCGAAGCAGCAATGCGACGTATAGGGTCTGACGCCTGCCCGGTGCCTGAAGGTTAAAGGGAGATGTGAAAGCGTCGAACTGAAGCCCAGGTAAACGGCGGCCGTAACTATAACGGTCCTAAGGTAGCGAAATTCCTTGTCGGGTAAGTTCCGACCTGCACGAATGGCGTAACGACTTCCCCACTGTCTCCAGCACAGGCTCAGTGAAATTGAATTCCCCGTGAAGATGCGGGGTTCCCGCGGTCAGACGGAAAGACCCTATGAACCTTTACTATAGCTTCGCCTTGGCGTTAGCGACCGTATGTGTAGGATAGGTGGGAGACTATGAAGCCGGGGCGCCAGCTCTGGTGGAGTCATCCTTGAAATACCACCCTTACTGTCGTTGACGTCTAACCGAGGGCCGTTATCCGGTCCCGGGACATGGCGTGGTGGGTAGTTTGACTGGGGCGGTCGCCTCCCAAAGTGTAACGGAGGCGCGCGATGGTGAGCTCAGAGCGGTCGGAAATCGCTCGTCGAGTGCAATGGCATAAGCTCGCCTGACTGCGAGACTGACAAGTCGAGCAGAGACGAAAGTCGGCCATAGTGATCCGGTGGTCCCGCGTGGAAGGGCCATCGCTCAACGGATAAAAGGTACTCTAGGGATAACAGGCTGATTTTGCCCAAGAGTCCATATCGACGGCAAAGTTTGGCACCTCGATGTCGGCTCATCACATCCTGGGGCTGGAGCAGGTCCCAAGGGTATGGCTGTTCGCCATTTAAAGTGGTACGTGAGCTGGGTTCAGAACGTCGTGAGACAGTTTGGTCCCTATCTGCCGTGGGTGTTCGAAGCTTGAGAGGATCTGTCCCTAGTACGAGAGGACCGGGATGGACGTACCTCTGGTGGACCTGTCGTGGCGCCAGCTGCGCAGCAGGGTAGCTATGTACGGAATAGATAACCGCTGAAAGCATCTAAGCGGGAAACTAACCTCAAAACAAGGCTTCGCTGAGGATCGTGGAAGACTACCACGTTGATAGGCCAGGTGTGGAAGTGGGGCGACCCATGAAGCTTACTGGTACTAATAATCCGATCGGCTTGATCGTTTCTCAGCAAAACTCATTCGATGATCATCAGGCCAGATGATCGTCTGACAATGTCTTCATTCATTCGTCTGTCCGCCTGGTTGACCTGGTGGCTATGTCGGAGGTTCCCCACCCGATCCCATTCCGAACTCGGTCGTTAAGCCCTCCAGAGCCGATGGTACTTCGTCTTAAGGCGCGGGAGAGTAGGTCGCCGCCGGGTCTACCAGTCGGACAGACGAATGATTTAGAACCGTTCTTCCTCACTCACTACCGTTTGCCGCGGGATGGAGCAGCCCGGTAGCTCGTCAGGCTCATAACCTGAAGGTCGCAGGTTCAAATCCTGCTCCCGCACCCAAGATTGAAAGCCCCGCCCGGTTTTTCCGGCGGGGCTTTTTCTGTTCCGATCGGTCTGCCCGCTGGGTCTGCCACGGCGGGTTGGCTGCGACGGCCCCTTCGTGGCCGTGACCTGGATCGGTTCCGGACCAATCTGCCGTCCTGATCGCCCCCTCGCGCATCCAGCGGCCATGGATGTCGGCGCTTGCGGCCGCCGGCCGCTCTTCCGGTCGGAGGCGGCCGCCACGCCTCGGGTCGGATCTCGCCCACGCAGCGGAGGAAAGGGGCGCCTGCGCGGGGCGGGTTGCGCCCAAAGGTTGCGCGGCGTCTCAAGTCGCGCGAACCTGTTCCTTCGGCCGGGGAGGGCCTTTCGGATGCAGATCCTGTCGCATGAGACATTCGCTGGGCGGGCCAACGAGACGTTCGATCTGGGATTGGGGGAGAGTTCGATGCCGGTGACCTTGGTGGAGGTCCAACCTCTGGCCCCCCATGCCTTTCCCGGCATGCGCCGGTCGCCGTTCTCGCTGGTCTTCCGCAGCGGTTCGCCCGTGGTGTTGCCGCAGAAGGTCTACCGTTTGAAGAACCCCGCCCTGGGGGAGGTGGATCTGTTCCTGGTGCCGGTAGGGCGCGATGTCTCGGGCGTGCTCTACCAGGCGGTCTTCAACTGACGGGCCATTCCATCGTCCGGTATGCCTCGTCGGCTCCTTCGGTGATGCGGAAACCCAACCGCTCGTAGAGCCGTTGCGCGCGCGGGTTCAGGACAGAGACGTGAAGCCAGAGGCGGCCGGCGCGAGCCCGGCGCGCTCGCCGATGGGCGTGACGCAGCAACTCCGCGCCCAGCCCCGCGCCCCGGCGATGGGGGAGGAATGCGATGTCGATCACCAGGAAGCCGTCGGGCTTGCGGTCCAGGTACAGTCGGCCGATCGGCGCGCCGGCCTCCTCGACGATCAGATAGTCCGCCGTGGCGTGGAACTGGGCGAAATGGAGGGCCTGGAGCCCGAACTGGCTGTCGAGGAACGTCGCCTTCATCGCGTCGGACCAGGGGACGAGGGCCAGTTCCTCAGCCCGTACGGACGCGTAGAGCAGCCTCAGGAAGGCTTCGTCTCCATCGCGCTGGGGGCGCAGGATCAACCCCTGCGCGGACCAGCCGGCGGGGGCGTCCAGGATGTCGTCCACGTCGAACAGCGGTCAACCGAAACTCGGGAACACGCCTTGGAGCGCGATCGAATAGTTCAGCGCCAGATAGGGCTGCTGATTGGGATGCGGCTGGGTGCCCCCGACGGGATAGATGGCCAGCGGGTTGAACATGGTGTCGGGCGAGCCGTCGGTGACGAACCCCTGCGCGGCCGTGGGATTGCTGGGCGCCGCTCCGCTGGCCGGCGTGCCGACCCGCGCCGTGGTTCCCCGCGCCATGTAGATCTGGGCGGTGTGGGTGTGCGCCGGCAACTCGGTGATCAGCAGGGTCACGTTGGACTCGCCCACCATCTCGCCGACCACGCGCCGGGTCAGGCCGGGGCCCTGGCCCTGGTTGTCACCCGCGTTCCCGCCAAAATTCGGCAGGGCGAACGTGGTCTTTCCATCTCCGCCGTACTGGGTGCCCAGCAGCGAGAACAGCGCAGTGTTCTGCTGAATGGGAACGATCTGGCCCTGACACATCGCCCATTGATACGGGGCGTAGGGAAAGCCGAAGAGCTGGATTTCGCCGATGAAGGGTTCGGTCATTGCGCTTCTCGCGGGTTGCGGGTCGAGTCGCCTCGACGGTGTTCGGATCGAGGCGTCACGACTGCGAGGGATAGATGCCGTAGAGGGCGATGCAGATGCTCACCGTCAGGGTCGGCATCATGTTGTCGTGGGGCTGGCCGCCGCCCGTCGGCTGAACGCTGTTGGCCGTCAACGGATAGGCGACGTAGTTGGTGATGTCCGTCACGTACTGGGTGTCGGTGGCCAGGGCGCCGAGGATGACGGTCGGACCTGGGGTCTGTGTCGTCGCCGCGCCCTGGGTGGCCATCCAGGGATGGTTGTGCTGGGGCATCTGCTGAACGGTCAGGGTCACGGACTCCACCCCGCTGCCCTGGCCGAGCGGCCGGGGCGTCAGGCCCTGGCCGGAGCCCTGGTGGAGCGGGACCTGCCCCCTCAGATCGGGCACACCGAACGTGGTCACGCCGTCGCCGCCGTAGGTGGTGCCCAGCAGGTTGTAAAGGGCGTCGTACTCCGCGATGGACAGGAGAGAGCCGTCGCAGGACTGCCATCCGGTGGGAATGCGCGGGAAGCCGAACAGCCGGATTTCGCCAAGATAGGGTGTGCTCATCGGTTCGCCTCCAGCTCAGCCGCGCGACGGATAGATGCCGGTGAGGGCGATGTTGAAGTTGATCACCCGGAACGGCTGCATGTTCTGGTGGGGTTGGGTCCCGCCTGCCGGGCCGACGGCGGCCGGCAGCAAGGCGACGTCCGCGCCGGCCGCCGGCGGCGCGTAGATGTTTTCCGTTCCACCGCCCGAGATGGAGGCCGCGGCGTAGGCGCCGGGAGGCGTCGTCGGCGTGGTGACCGCGCCGGGGCGGGTCGAGGCCATGAAAGCGTGGTTGTGCTGGGGCATCTGAGAGATGTTCAGCGTCACGGTCTCCGTGCCGGCCGACTGCCCCATGTGTAGGTGCTCCCGTCCATCGGCGACCGTCCCTGGCCGATCGGCGTGCGGCCCATGAGATTAGGCAGGGCGAAGTTGGTGGTCCCGTTTCCCCCGTAGGTGACGCCCAATAGAGAGAACAGCGCCTGGTTCTGCGCGATGGGCAGAAGCTGGCCGTTGCACATGGCGAAGCCCTTCTGGGCGAAGCCGAAGCCGGTCAACATGACCTGGCCGAGGTAGTACTCTGCCACTGTGCGCTCTCCTGGATCAACGCCGCCCGGCCCGCCCGGACGACTGACGTACGCTTCGGCGAAAACTCGACTGACAATGATGAGCGGAGCTCACGCGACCGCCGCCCTCCCGGTCGCGCCGCGGCAATAGGGACCAACTCTACAACTTTGACAATACATCTTCGTGGATTTTCGCCTGAAGGGAGTCTAAGGGTAAAGGAACGGTGAATATCGTTATGGTTGCAGACAAGAGGCTCGGACGAGGCTGAAGGGGAGGCCTGTCCGATACGGGACGACCGCGATTCCGGCGTCAGGCGGTGTTCCGCATGGCCGGTGGGAGGGGTGAGTGGAGCGTCTGGTCCTATGGCGGCTGGCCCGCCTGTTCGTCTCGGCCTGCCCGTTGGGCGCGCTCCTGCTCGTGCTCGCCACGGCGGCGCTCAGCCTCGCCGCGCCGGGATCGGCCCAGGCTCAGGGCGGCGCGTGCACCATCAACTGGGGCACGGTCCCCTATCGCTCGACGGGCAACACCTACGTCATGAGCACGGCGGTCAACCCCGCCGTGCTCGCCGCTTGCGATCCGCGCTACCCTGCGGTGGACAGCGGCGTGGCGCCGCCGACGTCCGGCTCGTCCACGGGCGGCGGAACCTGGTCTGGGGTCACCAACGCCGCGGACAACACTCTGACGTTCAGCCCCCATTCGCGCTGGGCCGGCCCCGACACCTTCACCATGTATTTCTGCAACGACGCGGGATGCTCGGGCGCGGGTCGCCTGACCGCGACGGTCAATGTGACGGTCGCCAATCCAACCCTGACGCTGACGCCGAGCCTGGCTAACGGGACGGTCGCCACCGCCTACAGCCAGACCCTGACGGCGGGGGGCGGAGCGTCGCCCTACAGCTTCAGCGTCGTCTCCGGCGCGCTTCCGCCCGGCCTGTCTCTGGGCGTCGTCAGCAATCCGAACGCCACTACGAGCACGGTCGCGCTCTCGGGCACGCCGACCGCGGGCGGAACCTTCAACTTCACGGTCCGGGCGACCGACAATTCGGTCGGAACCGGGCCGTTCACCATTGACCAGCCCTACACCGTCACCATCGCGCCGCCGACGATCAGCGTGACCACCGCCAGCGTCCCCAACGGGACGCAGAATTCCGCTTATACGATGACCACCCTGGCGGCGACCGGAGGAACGGCCCCTCACACCTGGAGCGTCAGCGCCGGCGCCCTGCCGACGGGCATGTCGCTGAGCGCGGGCGGTGTCCTGTCGGGCACGCCCACGCAGAGCGGAAGCTTCAACTTCACGGCCCGAGCGCAAGATTCCAGCACCGGGACCGGCCCCTACGCTGGGACGCGCGCCTATTCCTTCACCATCGCCTCGGTGGCGGCGGTGGCCAATCCCGTCAGCGTCACCGTGGCCTACGGCAGCACCGGCAATCCCGTGACGCTGAACATCACCGGCGGGACCGCGACCAGCGTCGCGGTCGGAACCCAGGCGACGCATGGCGCGGCCGCCGCGGCCGGGACCTCCATCACCTACACGCCAACAGCGGGATACGCCGGACCGGACAGCTTCACCTATACGGCGACCAATTCGGCCGGGACCTCGGCGCCGGCGACGGTGACCGTCACCGTCAGTCCCCCGACGATCTCGATCAGCCCGGCGACGCTGCCCAACGGCACGACGGGAATCGCCTACAGTCAGTCCGCGACCGCCAGCGGCGGTGCGGCGCCCTATGCCTACAGCATATCGGCAGGCGCGCTTCCGGCAGGCCTGGGCATCAATCCGGCCACGGGCCAGATCTCCGGCACGCCCTCGGGAACCGGAACGAGCAACTTCACCGTGCGCGCCCAGGATTCCAGCACCGGCCCCTCGGCGCCGTTCGCCAACACCCGCGCCTACAGCATCACCGTCGTCACGCCGAACCCGCCGATCGCCAACGCCGTCAGCGCGACGGTCGCCTATGGCAGCACGAACAATCCGGTGACCCTGAGCCTCACCGGCGGCGCGGCCACCAGCGTGGCGGTGGGAACCCAGGCGACGAATGGCACGGCCACGGCGGCGGGAACCTCGATCATCTACACGCCCAACCCCGGCTATTTCGGGCCAGACAGCTTCACCTACACCGCGACCAACGTCGGCGGGACCTCGGCCCCGGCGACGGTGACGATCACCGTCAACCCGCAGGCACCCGTGGCGAACCCGGCCAGTGCGACCGTGGCCTACGGCAGCGCGAACAATCCTGTGACCTTGAGCCTGGCCGGCGGCCCGGCCGCCAGCGTGGCGGTGGGAACCCCGGCGGCGAACGGGACGGCGACGGCGAGCGGGACCTCGATCACCTACACGCCGAACCCCGGCTATTTCGGCCCCGACAGCTTCACCTACACGGCCACCAATGCAGCCGGGACGTCGGCTCCGGCTACGGTGACCGTCACCGTTCATCCGCAGCCGCCCGCGGTCAATGCGGTCAGCGCGACGGTGGCCCAGGACAGCGCGAACAATCCGGTGACGCTGAACGTCACCGGGGGCGCGCCGGCCAGCGTGGCGGTGGGAACCCCGGCGGCGAACGGGACGGCCACGGCGAGCGGGACGTCGATCACCTACACCCCGAACCCCGGCTACTTCGGGCCGGACAGCTTCACCTATACGGCGACCAACGCCGGCGGCGCCTCGGCTCCGGCGACTGTGGCCGTCACCGTCAGCCAGACGCCCACCACCGCCAACCCGGTCAGCGCGACCGTGGCGTTCAACTCCGGGGCCAATTCGATCACCCTGAGCATCACCGGCGCCGCCTCGAGCGTGGCGGTGGGAACTGCGGCGGCGAACGGTACGGCGACGGCCAGCGGGACCTCGATCACCTACACCCCGAACGCCAACTACGCGGGTCCGGACAGCTTCACCTACACGGCCACCAACACCGCGGGGACATCCGCTCCGGCGACGGTGACCATCACCGTCTCGCCGCCAGCGCCGCCGACGGCCGGCCCGGTCAGCCTGACCGTCGCGGCCAACAGCGCCGGAAACCCGGTGGCCTTGGTCCTCGGGGGCGGGATCACCCTCGGGGTCGCGACGCCGACGCTTCCGACGAACGGTTCGGTTTCGGTGACGGGGACTTCGATCACCTACACGCCGACCGGCGGTTATTCGGGGTCGGACAGCTTCACCTACACCGCGACAAATCCTGGCGGGACGTCGGCCCCGGCTACGGTGACGGTCACGGTTTCCCCGCCGACGCTGGCGCTGTCCGCGATCGCCCTGTCGAGCCAGGTCGGCGCTGCATACAGCGAGACCATCTCCGCCAGCCTGGGCGCGGTTCCCTACGGCTTCACCCTGGCCGGAGGCAGCGATCCGCTTCCCGCGGGACTGTCGCTATCGTCGGGAGGAGACCTGGCCGGCACGCCTGCGACGGCGGGGACCTTCAATCTGGTCGTCCAGGCCACCGACGCGCACGGGGCGGTGGGGACGCGGGCCTATCCTCTGACGGTGGCGGCCCCGACCATCGTCATCACCTCGCCCTCGGCGGGGGCTCTGCCCGGCGTCGCGGCCGGCGCCGGCTACAGCCAGACCTTCACCGCCACTGGAGGATTCGGAGCGCGGACCTTCGCGGTCACCGCCGGCGCCCTGCCGCCGGGGCTGAGCCTCAGCGCGGGGGGCGTCCTGTCGGGCGCGCCCACGGCCGCTGGAACCTTCAACTTCCAGGTCACAGCCTCCGATTCCGCGCCCACGCCGTTCAGCAGCACGCCGGTCGCCTACAGCCTGACGGTGACGGCGCCGACGATCACCGTATCGCCCGCCGGCCTGCCGCCGGCCACGACGGCGGCCGGCTACGGCCAGACGATCACCGCCTCGGGCGGGGTGGGGGCTTCCACCTATGCGGTCACCGTCGGCGCCTTGCCGCCGGGTCTGACCTTGAGTGCAAGCGGGGCTCTGTCCGGCGCGCTGGGCGCGTCGGGGACGTTCAACTTCACCGTCACGGCCACCGACAGCCTGGGCTTCACCGGTTCGCGGGCCTACGCCCTGACCGTCGCCGACCCGACGATCACGGTCAGCACCCCGGTCGCCGGGCCGCTGCCCGCCGTCGCCGCCGGCTCCGGCTACAGCCAGACCTTCACCGCCGCGGGCGGCCAGGAGCCGAGAACCTTCGCGGTCACGGGCGGCCTCCTGCCTACGGGACTGACGCTGAGCCAAGCGGGGGTTCTGTCGGGAACCCCCGTCGTGTCGGGGACCTTCAACTTCAGCGTGGTCGCCAGCGACGGCAGCCCCGCGCCCGGGCCGTTCAGCAGCGCGCCCGTCGCCTACAGCCTGACGGTGACGGCGCCGACGATCACCGTGTCGCCCGCCGGCCTGCCGTC
>NZ_JBNFOJ010000011.1:0-21369 GCF_057364705.1 Brevundimonas sp. CURTG3B2_SDJG | reverse complement strand
GGCGCCGGCGGGGGCGGCCGGAGCGGAGGCGGCCGGGGTCACAGGCATGGCCGCGAGGGCGTCGACGATGGCCTTCAGATTGGCCGCCCCGCCATTGTCGATGACGTTGATGGCCAGGTCGGCGCGCTGGCTGACGATCTCGGGCGTGTCCAGGCCGTTCTTCAGCACCACCAGGATTTCGCGCGCCTCGGCGGGCTTTCCATGCTGGAGGCGGGCCATCGCCTGGGCCTCGAGGGCGAAGGCGCTGAACGGGCGCTTGGGATCGATCAGCGGCTTCAGGCGCGCCTCCAGATCCTCCAGCGAGGCGGTGTCCATCGCCAGAAGGACGGCCTTGTAGGCCGCGGCGTCCGAGATCAGCGGATCGCGGCTGGCCTTGGCCGCCTCGTCCAGATGCGCCAGCGCCTCGGCGTCGCGGCCGGCGGCGAGCGCGATGCCGGCGCGCTGCATCAGGGCCAGGGCCTTGTAGGCGCCGTTGCCTTCCTTGGCGGCCTGCACGAACGCCGCATCCGCCCCGACCGGGTTGTTGGCCTGAAGCGATTCGAGGCCGCGCTCATAAGCGATCGAGGCCTTGTCGGCCTTCGAGGTCTGCCAGCTGTCCCAGCCCCAGAAGGCCAGGGCGGCGATCAGAGCGACCAGGAGAACGCCGCCCACGACGGGCAGCCAGGTGCGGGCCAGCCGCTTGTAGCGGTCGGAGCGAAGCTCCTCCTCGACCTGCTCGAAGACATCAGTCACGAAAATTCCGCCCCAAAACGCTGAAATTCAATCCGGGCGGACCCTAGAGGGTCAGCCGCGCCCCCGCAACGCAGGGCTTACTGCGCAACCGGCTTTTTCGAGAAGTAGGTCTCGACTTCGGCAGGAAAACGGCGGGTCCGGACATCCTGGGCGTAGCCGGCGACCGCCCGGTGGATCTCGCCCTTCAGGTCCGCGTAGCGCCGCACGAACTTGGGGGTCCAGTCGAACAGGCCCAGCATGTCCGACACGACCAGGATCTGGCCGTCGCAGGCCGCCGAGGCGCCGATGCCGATGGTGGGCTTGTCGATCGCCTCGGTGATGTCCCGGGCCAGCCCCTCGGCCACGCCTTCGACCACGACGGCGAACGCCCCGGCGTCGGCGGTGGCCTCGGCCTCGGCCAGCACGCGCAGGCGCTCCTCGTCGGTCTTGCCCTTGGCCTTGAAGGCCCCATCGGTCAGCACCGCCTGGGGACGCAGGCCGACGTGCCCCATCACCGGGATGCCGCGCTGGACTAGGTAGGCGATGGTTTCGGCGACCGTGGGGCCGCTTTCCAGCTTCACCCCTTGCGCGCCCGTCTCCTTCATCACCCGGGCGCAGTTCTCGTAGGCCTGCTCCTTGCCGCCCTCGTAGCTGCCGAAGGGCATGTCGATGACGACCATGGCCCGCTTGGAGCCGCGCATCACCGCCTGGCCGTGCAGAATCATCATCTCCAGGGTGACGCCGACGGTGTTGGGCAGGCCGTGGACGACCATGCCGACGCTGTCGCCCACCAGCAGGACGTCGCAGTGGGGGTCCAGGATCTCGGCGGTCGGGGCGTCGTACGCGGTCAGGCAGACCAGCGGCTCGCCGCCCTTCCTGGCCCTGATGTCCGGCGCGGCGAGGCGGCGGACGGTTTCCTGCTTCTGGCTGGACATGGGAGGACTCCAGAACGATGGAGCCCTCTAGATAGGCGGCGCGCACGCCGCCGTCACGTCACACTTCCTGGGACAGCCGGACCACGCCCGCCGCCGCGACCGCGATCAGGGCGCCCGCGGCGATCCAGAACAGTTGCATCCCGCTCATCGAACCCAGTTCCAGATTGGCCAGGCCGACGCGATCCAAGCCCGACTGGACGACCGACTGCGTGTTCAGGGACACGGCCCGGACGCCCTCTCCCAGCGCGTCGCCGGCCACCACGCCGTCACCGTTGAAATTGACCGTCAGGGTCTCGCGCAGCGCGACGCCGCCGCCGATCAGCCCAGCGGCCGTCAAGGCGAGGAGGCGCAGGCCCGACCCCTTCTGCAGCCGCCGTTCGATGCTCGCCGCGAACAGGGGCGCGTCGGGGCATGGGCGGCGTGCGGCGCGAACAGGCGCTCGATGGCGGGATCGAACTCGTCAGCCGACATGCTGCGTCCTCCCCAGGGGTTCTGCGGGCTGAAGCCGCGCGCGGAGTTTATCCAGACCACGTTTGACATGAGACTTCACCGTGCCGAGTGGCAAATTCAGGGCGGTCGCGATCTCGGAATGGGCCATGCCGGCGCCATGGCACAGGGAGACGCAGAGGCGCTCCGGTTCGCTCAGCGCCTTCAAGGCTTCGTCCAGATCGACACGGCCCGAAGGATCGGGTTGATGGACGGCGTCTTCATTTTCGATTTCAGCGACATAGCGCGCATCCTTGGCGACACGCTTGATGTAGAGTCGCGCCGCGATCCGCTTGACCCAGGCCGCGAACGTGCCTTCGCCCCTGAACTCGGCGCACCGCTCGAACGCCTGGATGAAGGCGTCCTGGGCGATGTCGTCCGCCAGCGAGGGCTGGGCCCCCATGCGGCGCAGAAGGGCGCGCACCGCCGAACCGTGGCGGCGCACGAGCTCACCGAACTCCGCCCGTCCGCCCGCCGCCGCGAGGGCGGCGAGCTCGACGTCGTGTTGGTCGACCAGGGCCTGGGCCATGACGTATCCCCCTGTCCCGACCCGTTCAGTCCTTGTTCTTGTTGAAGAAGCTCAGGGCGATGAACGCCAGGCCGATGGTGGCCGGGATGGCGGCGACGCCCAGCAGACCGTTGCCGACGACGTTCCAGTCGCTGTCCCAGTCGTTGTTGCGCCAGCCCATGTCGCTGAGCAGGCCGAAGGCGGCGATGCCGACGCCGACCGCCAGCCAGATGATCCCGCGGCGAATGTCGCGGGTCTTGGAGGGCAGTTTGCTCTGCACTTCGCGGGTCATGGCGTCGATGACCTCGGCCGGCATTTCCTGACCCTTGTCGATGGCGTGACGCAGCGTCTGCTGCATCTCGCCTCTCTCGCGGGACTTCAGATAGCCTGGGCCCACGAAGATGGCGACCAGCGTCCCGAAGAACGCGACGATGGCGACGATCGGAATGAAATCTTCCATTGGGTAATCCCCTCTTCCTCATTGATCCGGAGCGTGACGTTCCGGGCTTCTGACGACAAGAGGCGCCGGGAGCCGCCAACGGATGCGGCGGCGAGGTGAAACTTTCGTAAGCCGAATGAAACCGGTTACAACACCGCGAAAGAGGGAGGAATCGCCATGATCGACCGTCGCACCCTGCTGGGCGGGCTGGCCGCCGCCCCCGCGACCGCCTTGATCGCCGGCTGCGCCACCCTGCCCGGCGGCGGTGGCCGCCAGCTGAAACTGGTCACCTTCAACATCTGGCACAACCAGGGCGACTGGGCCGCGCGCCAGCCGCTGCTGATCGAGGCCATCCGCGCCGCCGACCCGGACGTGATCGCCCTGCAGGAGGTGCTGGAGGACGCCGCCGTCGGCCTGCCCAACCAGGCCCGGACGATCGCCGACGCCCTGGGCGGCTACGAGATGCATTTTTGCTCGACCGACGCCGAGGCGCGCCCCGCCGCTACGGCAATGCGATCCTGAGCCGCCTGCCCGTCCTGTCCCACGACTGGAGGAAGCTCGAGCCGCTGGACGACTACCGCACCGCCCTTCGCGCCCGCGTTTTGGTCCACGGCCGGGCGGCGGACATCGTCAACACCCACCTGGCCTGGCAGGCGGACGCCGCGCCGGTCCGGGCGCGGCAGATCGCCGATCTCATGGGTTGGTTGCCTACCGACGGCGCGCCGCTGATCGTCATGGGCGACTTCAACGCGGTGCAGGAGGACGCGGGCCTGAACGTCCTGACCGGCGAACGCTTCTTCAGCGCCCTGCCGCGCGGCTCGGTTCCGACCACCCTGAACCCGGCCAAGGGCCACCCCGACCGCGTCATCGACCACATCTTCGCCGAGAAGGCGAGGTTCCGGCCCGGCGGCTGGACCCTGCTGGGCGCGACGCCGACGAACGGCGAATACCCCTCGGACCACTTCGGCGTGGCGGCGACGGTCAGCCT
Source organism: Brevundimonas sp. CURTG3B2_SDJG (assembly GCF_057364705.1). Lineage (NCBI taxonomy): Bacteria > Pseudomonadati > Pseudomonadota > Alphaproteobacteria > Caulobacterales > Caulobacteraceae > Brevundimonas > Brevundimonas sp. CURTG3B2_SDJG. The sequence continues at coordinate 17,302 of NZ_JBNFOJ010000011.1, read as the reverse complement.
GCTCTGACCCGGCGGGCCAGCCGCAGGGCGGCCGCGCCCGAAACCGCGACCAAGGTCATCGTCGCCCCGAGAGTTTGGATCAGAGGCGCGGCGCCGTCCGCCAGACCTTCGGCCAGCGGCGCGAACGCCCACAGGACCGCCATCGCCGCGATCGTCCAAGGGGCCAGGGCCGCGACGGTGATCCACGCTCGGCGCGCCGCGATCCGCTCGGCCACTGCGACCTGGAAGGCGTAGTCCCGGGCGGGCGGCGCCTCGGCGGCGAACAGGGCGGCGAGTTTCCGTTCAGGCGTCATCGGATCCACCGAGCGCTCCCAGCAATCGCGCCCGGCCGCGGGCGACGTGGGACTTCACTGTGCCCAAAGGCAGGCCCAGCGCAAGCGCGGCCTCGCCGTGCGACCAGCCATCGGCCAGACACAGGGCCACGCAGGCGCGCACGTCGGTCGGCAATTCCGCCATGGCCGCCTGCAGGGCCAGCTTCTCCTCGGGCGAAATCCCAGCGGGCGTCTCGACCGTCTCCAGCCAAACGGCGTCCCTCGCCGCGCCGCGCCGCGTGGACCGAATGCGGTCCTGGGCCTTGCGCCAGGCGATGCCGCACAGCCAGGCGCGCAGGCCTGAAGGGTCCTTGAGCGATCTCAGCGAGGACCAAGCGACCAGAAAGGTCTCCTGCGCCAAGTCGTCCGCCTCGGCCCAGCCGCCGCCCAGGAACCGGCGCAGGAAACCCCGCACGGCCGCCTGATGGCGCTCGACCAGCTGCGAGAAGGCCGCATCCGAACCGGCGAGCGCGCGCCTCGCCAATTCGGCGTCTGTCGGAAGTCCCCCCATGATCCCGGCCCCGCGCCGGCATCAGTCCCGCGGCCGGCCCGACCGGATCGCCTGGAACAGGAAGGCCAGGCACAGGCCGCCCAGCACGAAGGCGACGATCATCAACCCCGGGCCCGAGCCATAGATGTCCGTATAGGCGCCGTAGCCGAAGCCGACCGTCATGACGCCGAACAGGATGGCCGAGAACCAGGACGCCTCGCCCGGCCGACCGCGCCCCGTCACCCTGTTATCGTCGTTGTCGATCGGCTGCTCCAGCACCTTGAGCAGGCCCGCCGGCGGCTCCTGGCCTTTCTCGGCGTAGGTCCGGATGAGGTTCAGCGTCTCCTTCTGCCGCCGGTAGGTCAGGAAGCTCTGGAACCCGCCGTAGAGGAACCACGCCAGCGGGAACATCAGCCACCAATAGGAACGGAAAAGGTCTTCCATGCGCGTCGATCCTGGCGCCCGGGCCCATCGCCCCCCGCGCCTCAGTACTTCATAGGGTAGTCGGCGCCGGTCCGGCCATCGGATGCGGCGAGGTGGATTTTTCCCGACGGCGGACCGACACGGGGTCGACAGGCAGCCGGGAAGCAGGAAGGGTGTCCGCAGGCGCGCCCGACCGCAACCCGTCGGCGGCCGCAGCGTTGCTTTTCGACACCTCGCCCCTCCCCGGCCCGGAGCCCGCCATGGTTCAGATCACCTATCGCATCGTCGAGCACGACGGAGGCTGGGCCTACAAGCTCGGGGACACCTATTCCGAGACCTTCCGGGATCACGACTCCGCCCGCGCCGCCGCCGTGCAGGCCGCGCGCGAGCAGAAGGTGCCCGACGAGGACGCCCTGATCGAGTACGCCGACTCGTCCGGTCGCTGGATCACCGAGCGCGCCGACGGCCATGACCGGCCGGACGCCGAGGTCGAAGGTTAATCCGCCGCAACCGCTTTTGATCGCGTCCGGGTAGGCGCGGGCCGTCCGGCCCGCTAGTTCTGCACCGCTCTCAGTGGAACCGGTTACAATGCATCAGAACGCCTTCAACGCCGCCACCCGTCGCATGCTTCTGGCCGGGGGCGCGTTGGCGGCCGGGATCATGGTCGCGCCCAGAATGGCCAAGGCCCAGGCGCGGGCGGAGCTCGACCGCGTCGACGCCCTGATCGCGCGCATGACCCTTGAGGAGAAGGCCGGCCAGCTGAACCTGCAAAACGACCCGTTCCGCTGGCGGCCCGAGGGGGTGAACCCCGGCGACGCCCTGGACGCCAATCAGGAGCAGACCGCCGCCGACATCCGCGCCGGCCGGATCGGCGCCCTGTTCAACGGCGTCGGCGCGGCGACCACCCGTCTGGTCCAGGAGATGGCCGTCCGCGAAAGCCGGCTGGGCATCCCACTGTTGTTCGCGGCCGACATCGTCCACGGCCTGCGCACCACCTTCCCCGTCCCCCTGGGAGAAGCCGCGAGCTGGGACCTGGACCTAGCTCAGCGGACGGCGCGCGCCGCCGCCGTCGAAGGCGGCGCCGCTGGCGTGCACCAGACCTACGCCCCCATGGTCGACGTGGCCCGCGACCAGCGCTGGGGCCGCGTCGTCGAAGGCGCGGGCGAGGACGTCCATCTGAACAACCTGTTCGCCGCCGCTCGCACCCGGGGCTTCCAGGGCGAGGACCTGAAGGCCTGGTCCTCCTTGCTGGCCTGTCCCAAGCATTTCGCCGCCTATGGAGCGGCGGAAGCCGGCATGGACTACAACTCCACCGACATGAGCGAGCTGGAGCTGCGCTCGGTCTATCTGCCGCCGTTCAAGGCCGCGTTCGACGCCGGCGCCCTGTCGGTGATGAGCGCCTTCAACGACCTGAACGGCGTGCCCACCAGCGGCAACGACTGGCTGCTGACCGACATCTTGCATGGCGAGTGGAACTTCGCCGGCTTCGTGGTCTCGGACTACACCTCCGAGGCCGAACTGGTCGCCCACGGCTTCGCCGCCGACGGCCGTGACGCCGCGCGCATCGCCCTGATGGCCGGCGTCGACATGTCGATGAAGAGCGGCCTCTACATCCAGCACATTCCCGGCCTTGTGCAATCGGGCGAGGTGCCGGTCGAGCGGGTCGACCAGGCGGTGCGCCGGGTGCTGATGACCAAGGCCGCCCTGGGCCTGTTCGACAATCCCTACCGCGGCTCCGACGTCAGGACCGAGCGCCGGGTCACCGGCAGCCGCGAGCACCTGGCCCTGGCCCGCGAGGCCGGTCGCAAGTCCATCGTCATGCTGAAGAACGAGGCCGGCCTGCTGCCCCTGCCCAAGGCCGGCAAGCGGATCGCGCTCATCGGTCCGTTCGGCGCCGACAAGGCCGACGTCTTCGGCCCCTGGTCGATTTTCAAGGACACCCAGCTGGCCGTGTCGCTGGAAGAAGGCCTGCGCGCCGCCCTGGCCCCCGACGCCTCCCTGACCGTGGTCAAGGGCTCGGGCGTCGAAGAGCCCCTGGCCGGCGGCATCGAGGCCGCGGTCATGGCCGCCGCCCAGGCCGACGTCGTGCTTCTGGCGGTGGGCGAGTCCGGCGAGATGTCGGCGGAATCCAAGTCGCGCGTCGATATCGGCATCCCCGCCCCGCAACTGGCCCTGGCCGAAGCCGTGGCGGCGGTCGGCAAGCCCGTGGTGGTGGTGCTGCGGAACGGTCGCGGCATGGAGCTCGCCGGCGCCGTCAGGGACGCCCAGGCGATCCTGGTCACCTGGTTCCTGGGTTCGGAGACCGGACACGCCGTCGCCGACGTGCTGTTCGGCGACCATGCGCCGACCGGCCGCCTACCGGTCAGCTTCCCCTTCCGGTCGGGCCAGTCGCCCTACTACTACGCGCACAAGGCGACCGGCCGGCCCTCCCAGCCCACCGACCGGGAGTTCACCTCCAAATTCCGCGAGGTCCCCCACGCGGCCCTCTATCCGTTCGGCCACGGCCTGAGCTACGGCCGCGTCGCCTACTCGCCTGTCACCCTGTCCGCGCCGACGATGGCGCGCGGGGGCGAGATCACGGCGACGGTCACCCTGACCAACACCGCCGATCGCGACGCCTCGGAGGTCGTGCAGCTGTACATCCGCGATCGGGTCGCCACCGTCACCCAGCCGGTGCGGCTGCTGAAGGACTTCCGGCGCGTGACCGTGCCCGCGGATGGATCGGTCGAGGTCTCGATGACGCTCAAGGCCGACGACCTGTCGTTCCTGGGCCGCGACCTCAAGCCGACCCTCGAGCCCGGCCTGTTCGACATCTGGCTGGCGTCCAGCGCCCAGGCGGGCGAGCCGGCCCAGTTCACCCTGACCTAGAGCGCGGCCCTAGCCGAAGACGGCCGCGTAGATCTCGGGCTTGAAGCCCACCGTGGTGCGGCCATCCACGTCCAGCACCGGGCGCTTGATCATCGAGGGCTGGGCCAGCATCAGGGCGATCGCCCTGTCGGCGTCCAGATCGGCCTTGGCCTCGTCCGGCAGGGCGCGGAAGGTCGTGCCGGCGCGGTTCAGCACCGTCTCCCAGCCGTGGGCCGCCACCCAGTCCTGAAGCGTCGCGCGGTCGATCCCCGCCTTCTTGTAGTCGTGGAAGGCGTAGGCCTGGCCCTGCTGATCCAGCCAGACGCGCGCCTTCTTCACCGTGTCGCAGTTCGCAATGCCGTAGAGAGTCGGGATCATCGGGCCTGTCTGCCCGTTCCCTCTCCTCGCGGCAACCTCCCGCTTGCTTCATTTAACCAGATGGTTTAATTGTAGCCGTGGATCGAAAGGAGACCCTCATGTCCGTCACGCCGTCGCAAAAGATCGTGCCCTGCCTGTGGTTCGACAAACAGGGCGAGGAAGCCGCGAACTTCTATGTGTCCCTGTTCCCTGACTCCCGGATCGACAAGGTCGTCCGCGCGCCGGGCGACTATCCCAGCGGCAAGCAGGGCGAGGTCCTGCTGGTGGAGTTCACCTTGGCCGGCAGCCGCTACACCGCCCTCAACGGCGGGCCCCATTTCCAGTTCAACGAGGCGGTCTCGCTGCAGGTCGAATGCAGGGACCAGGCCGAGGTCGACCGCATGACCGATGCCCTCTCCGCCGTTCCCGAGGCCGAGCAGTGCGGCTGGGTCAAGGACCGCTACGGCCTGTCCTGGCAAATCGTCCCCATTCGCTTCTACGAGCTGATGGACACCGACGACGCCGCCTCGAAGAAGCGGGTGTTCGACGCGATGATGGACATGAAGCGGCTGGACATCGCCGCGCTCGAAGCCGCCGCCGCGGGCTAGACCTTCTTGCCCTAGGCCAGCAGCCGGCGTCCCAGGGTGATGTAGTTGGTTCGCCCGTATTCGCTGTGGACCAGCTCCACTTCGGTCGCGCGCCAGCCGACCGGTCCCACGGGCCGGTCCGGCGCGCGGGCGTCGCCGTACATCAGGGTGACGTGCGGATTGAACTCCCGGCGCGACAGCATCTTCACGCCCGCGCCGGCCAGGGCCCGCCACAGGTCGTCGCGATAGACCCTGAGCGCCTCCAGCCCCTCGCCGCCCAGCAGGACGTGCGGATGCTTGCCCGGCGCGCCGGCGAAGCTGCCGGCGCGATCGAAGGCGACGTCGAACGCAGGGGCGGAAAGACCGTCCAGCACGGACTTCGCCTGGGCGACGATGCTGGGCGGGAGGCGGTTCGCATAATCTCCGACATGGATCAGGGTGACGTGCAGCCGTCCGGCGTCCACGGCCCTGCCGCCCAACCCGTGGTCCGCCCGGGACCGTCGCGCCACCTCGACAGCAGCCTCCGCGGCTTCGGGGGGAAGCCGCAGGACGACGATCAGACGCTCGATCGTCTCGGGCGCGTCGCCGAACAGCGAAGTCTGCATCGCGCTCACCTCGCCTTCTGCGGATAGATCGTCTCACCCCGCGACAGCATCTCGACGAAGGCCGCGATCTTCCTCTGGCGCCCGGCCTCGGTCTTCATGTTGTGAACGCGGAACGCCAGGGCGAAACGGTTCTGGGCGCTGAGCGTCCCAAGCATCGCGCGCGCCTCCGGAACGGCGTCGATAGCGGCCTGAAGGTCGTCGGGGATCCCCATCCCCGCCCCGCTGCCGTAGGCGCGCTCCCAGCGCCCGTCGGCCTTGGCCGCCTCCACCTCCCTCAGGCCGTGCTCCGTCATCCGTCCCTCGGCGATCAGCCGGGCGACGTTGTCGACGTTGATCCGGCTCCAGATGCTCCTGCGGGTGCGCGGCGTGTAGCGCTGCAGGAAGCTCTTCTCGTCGAAGCCCTTGCGCACGCCGTCGATCCAGCCCCAGCACAGGACCGCGTCGATGGCCTGCTTGGGCGTGATCGACTTCAGCCCAGACCCGACCTTGTGAATCTTGATCCAGACCTCGTCGGCCTTGTCGTGATGGTCGGCCAGCCAGGCATGGAAGGCGTCCAGGTCCGCGAACTCGCGGATCTTGGCGTTGTCGACGACGATCGGTCCCTTCACGCCCATGCGACGATCTCGGCGGTGCTCGGCATCCTCCTCGGGTATCGCTCAAGCACCAGCCGGGCAAGCCCGCGTCGTCGAGCCTAGAAACGCCGGCTCAGAGTCACGCTGACGGCCCGTCCCATCGGGTCCTGATCGTCCCGTCCGTATCCCGGGGCCGGACGGCCGTCGCCCAGGCGTGCGCCGGGCCTCGCGTCGAACAGATTGTCGATGCCGAGCGCCAGCCGGAGGCCATCGTCCCGGCGCCGCCCACCCTCCCCTTGCGCCGGCGCGGCGCTCTCGAACAGGTAGCTGAGCTTAAGGTCGACCGTGGTGAAATCATTCAGCCGCAAGTCGTCCGGCCCGTCGCGCCCGATCTCGCGCCGGATGCGGGAAGCGCTGCGCCAGCTCGCCGTGGCGTTCGCGCCCAGCCGCCCGAAACGGCCGTCGAAAGTCAGGGAAAGCTGGTGACGCGGCGCCCCGCCGCCATCGCCTGACAGCCGGTCCAGCTCGGGAAGCCCCGAGACCAGGGTCATACGATTGGTCAGCTGCCAGTTGTGAGTGAGGCCGACCCGGACCGCGCGACGCCCGCTCGCGCGGGCTCCCATCGGCAGGTTGAAGTTCAGATTGGTCGCCAGGCTCTCCGTGGTCGAAGCGGCGAGATTGATCGGCCTCTGGTCTATGACGATCAGACGGCCGTTCGCGTCCCGTTGAAAGCGATCGGGGAACAGCGCCTCCAACTCCGGCGTCGGCGCCGGCAGGCGGCCGATCCCGTCCTTCGCGTTCGCCCTCTGGAAGTTGAGGCCTCCCAAGACCTGCCACGAGGTGAACGGGCCGAGGGTCGCCACCAGCCCGAACCGGTCGGACGTCTGCTCCCGAAGATCGGGATTGCCGCCCAGCAAGGGCAGCACCTCGACCGCTTCGCCCCTCACGAAGTCGAACACGGTCCGCGGCTCGCCGAAGAAGGACGGCTCGAACCGCTGCTGCGCCGAGGGGCTTTCGGTGGTCCAGGTCCACTGGCCGTTGAATTTCAGCTTGCGGGTCGGTCCCCAGAACAGGCCCGCGCTCACCGTTTCCCCGCTCCGGCCGTCGCTTTCCCGCTGCGTCCCGCCCAGGGTGAGGGAGGCGTCGCCGAGGATCGAGGGGCCGCTCCCGTTCGTCGACAGCGGGATGGTCAGAAGCCCTCCCAGGTCCAGGGTCTCCGACGACCGCGACGTCCGGTCGGCTCCGCTCTCGGTGGTGGACCTGAAGCGCCCGTATCGCGCCGTCAGATTGACCATCATGGCCCCCGCCGGCAGCTCGAGCAGGGTCCGGTCCGCGCCGAGATTGGCCGTCGCCGAAAGACTGCGGGTCCGCAGATCGATAAGACCTTCTTGGCGGTCCCGCGAGGCTTGTCCGTCCACGCCCAGCCGCACTCTCCAACCGGCCGCCTCGCCGCCCAGGCCGCCCGACAGCGACACGCTGTCCCCCTCGCGGCGGTTTTCGACGAACCGATCGGCGAACCGCGCGACGGAGCGATCCCTCCGGGTCTGGGCCTGTCCGCCGACCGAACTCGTCCAGTCGCCGATATCGCGCCTGAGGGAGAAATTGACCCCGATCGCATCGGCGGCCGGCCGCAGGGTGACGCCCGTGCGATGGGATGATCCCGGCTGTAGTCCTCGCGTTCGGCGCCGTACAGGGCGGTGTCCCGCGACGCCTGGACGCCGTACTGGTCGACGTTGGTGTCCGCCAGCGAGGACACGCGGGCGTCCAGGTTCAGGGATGTCCGCCCGCCCGCCGTGGGGCCGCCGGCGCCCAGCCGCCCGTCCGCGCCCTTGAATCGTCGCTGCAGAACCAGGTTGACGACCCGTTGCGAGGGATCGCCGCCGTAGGTCGAGTTCGCGTGCTGCGGCAGGACCTCCACGCGCTGCAGGGCGTCCGGAGGAAAGCCCAGGAAGTCCGAGGGGTTCACGACCCGACGGCCGTTGATGATCAGGATCGGATCCTGGTCCAGCCCCAGGCTTTCGCCGATCCGGTCGATCGCCTCGCCGATGTCGTAGGCCCCGAAGGCGTCGATCTGGGCGCCGTCCAGCTCGATCTCCGGCGTCACCGAGGCGGCGCCCCATCGGCCGGCGACGATCACGTCCTCCAGCACGGTCGGCTCATCCTGCGACTGTGGCGGCCTTCCCGAAGCCTGGGGAGTCGGGGGAGGCGATGCGACGCGGACGTCGGGATCAGGGGCTGTCGAGGCGCAGGAAAGGGTGCAGATCAGCGACAGCCAGAGCACGACGGATCACTCCGCCCCGAGGCGGCGGAGAGGTGAAAGTCGTTGCATGACGGGACCAGGAACCAGCACCATATCGCCCATTACACACACGCTCGGGCCCGAAGAGAAGACCGGGCGTCCCGAGGGACGCCCGGTGAAGTCGGGGGGATCAGGAATCGATCGTTCACCGCGCCCTAGGGGACGACGATGACGGTCAGGTCCTCTTCAGTCAGGACGCCGGTGACGAAGCAGTCCTGCGGATCGGTGCTCGGAATGCGAGCGTTGTCGAAGGTAAGCGTGTGGAAGTTGTTGTCGTAGATTCCGGTCACCGTGCCGAAGCAGGTGCCGGCGATCGACTGCGCGCCCACGCTGGCGTCCACATAGTACTCGCCGGGACGCAGGACGGGATCAACGGCCGCGCCTGGCGTGACCGTCCAGCTGCCCAGCGGCGTGACGATCCAGCCGCAGGTCCAGTGAGGGCCCGGCCCGAAGCTGCTGCTGGTCACCGTAGCAGCACCTCCGCTGATGGTGACGTTTACGTCGGTCTGACAGTTGATGTTCTGGGTCTGCTGCAGGTTCAGCACGCCGGACAGGGTCGTCGCGCCATGGTTGGCGGGCGAGAACGATTGGGCCATCGCCGGTGATGCGAACGCCGCCACAGTCAGAGCGGCAGTGGAAATCAAAGCTGCTGTCTTGAACATGAGTTTCTCCCTGCAACCTTCAATGAGGTTCCTACAACCCCTGATGAGGTCACGACCAACATTCGTGTAAGTAAAGTCTCGAGTCAAGACAGAAAGATGTTTAATATCAGTCAGTTACTTCCAGGGCGAGCGGCGCCGCCCAGCGATATCGCTGGCCGGACTCAGAACTGACGGCGGCCGCCCCGCTATGGAGGCGGCCTGCCGATTTCAGAACGTCTTCGTCACCCGGAAGGCGATCAGGCGAGGATCGAGAGTGAAGACGTTGGTGGTCAGGCCGGTGTCGTCGCTGTTGGTGAAAGCGTCGACGATCGGCGCGTCGTCGAAGACGTTCTTGACGTAGGCCATGACGCTCAGGCCGTGCTCGGCGTCCTCCAGGACGACGGACAGGTTGACGTTGTCCCAGCCCTTCAGTCGGTCGTATTCGGTGTTGTAGACCCGGAAATAGCTCTCGCCCTGCCGGTAGTAGTCGCCCCGCAGGGTCAGGTCCCAGTTCCCCAGGAACCAGGTGTACTGAGCCCCGACGTTGACGGTCCAGTTCGGCGAATTGGGCAGTTCATTGCCGCTCAGATCGGCCAGGAAACCCCGCCCGCCGTTGGGCGCGTCCACCAGCGGCCGGTAGTTGAAGCCGTACATGCGCCAGAACGGCAGCTGGGACGTCAGGTCGGGGTTGAAGGTGCCGAAGCGGCTAGAGCCGGCGCACAGGGCGCTCAGCGCCAGGTTGGTGTTGAACTGGGACGCCGCGGAATCCCGCGCCAGAATGGCCTGGACCAGCGCCGTCGGCGCGATGCAGTTGGACGGCACCTGGATCCACGGCCGGACCACGGTCCAGTCCGGATTGCCCTGGGTCCGGTTCATCACGTCGATGGAACCTTCGCCATCCGCGATGCGCGTGTTCAGGTAGCCCAGGTTGCCATCGATCTGGAAATTGGGCGTCGGCCGGTACAGGGCCTCCAGTTCGACACCCCACACTCGCGCGTCGAAATTCTCGTTCAGGGAGATGCGGTCGACGATCTGGGAGACCTGATAGTCTTTATAGTCGTAATAGAAGGCCGTGGCGTTCAGCGACAACCGGTTGTCCAGCAGAGTGTTCTTCGCCCCGACCTCGATGGCGTTGACGTATTCCGGCTCGAAGGTGCTGGCCAGGGGCTGGTACTCGACCACGCCCGGGTTCAGGTCCATCCGCGGCGGATTGGTCCCTCCCCCCTTGTAGCCACGCGAGAACGACGCATAGACCAGGGTGTCGTCGGTGAAGCTGAGCTCGGGCTTCCAGTCCAGCACCAGCCGGCCGGTGACCGCCTGCCAATCCTGTTCGATGTCCGCCAGGGCGGGATAGCCCGAACGGACGAAGCCGCCCGACCCGGAACCCGGCCGGCCGTCGCCCATCGCCCCTAGCAGCAGCTGGCTGGGATAGGGTGTGGTGACCTTGCTGTCGTCGGTGTAGCGCAGGCCGGCCGTCAGCCGCAGGTCGGGCGTCAGATCCCAGTAGCCTTCGCCAAACACCGCCCAGGAGCGGATTTCGACGACGTTCTTGCTGCGGAAGTAGTTGTGGCCTTCACCGTTGATGCTGCCGATCGGATTGGGATCGACGTAGACGCATTCGGCGGGGTTGGTGCTGTCGCACAGACGGCTCCTCACGCTGCCGCCGACAATGCCCGGGCGGGGGCGAAGATCCACATTGTAGAAATACTCGGCGATCATCGAGAAGATGTTGCCGAAGACGTAATAGTCGTCCTGCGACTTGAAATCGAGATAGTTGGCGCCGACGCTGAAGTTGAACATCCCGTCATTGCTCGATTGCAGACGGAACTCCTGATACCACTGCCTGTTGTCGGACTTGCTCAGGTCGACGATCATGACGCGGTTCGAGGGGCCCAGCTGCGGATCGTTGTAGATCCCGCCGGGCGTGATCGGCGATGGATCCAGGATGCGGTTGGATGAGAAGACGTTGGAGGAGTCGTTGAAGATCGGATTGGAGACGTACCGGGCGTAGTCCTGCGACGCGTAGTAGTCGTCCTTGGCGTAGGCGGTCTGGGAATAGAGGGTCAGGTTGTCCGTCAGATCGAATTCCAGGTTCACCTGGAAGACGTCGTTCTCGGCGCGGAACACCGGGTCGTAGCTGGTGGCGACCTCGCGCAGGTCGCGGGACTGGGTCACGCCGGCGTAGGGATCCAGGCCGATGGGAACGGCCGGAATGGGCTGACGCGTCGAGGTCTGGCCGATTGTCAGCAGGCCGTAGAGGAAGCGGACGGGCCCATAGGATCCGCCGTTGGGCGCGGAATAGGCGGCGTCGTCATAGAGGGACCCCGCCCGGCAGCCCTGGCTCAGGACGTTCCGGTTCATCGGCTGGTTGATCGTCACGCCTCCCACCGAGGTCGGGCCGGCGTCCCGCGTGCAGAGTTGCTTGCCCGTGCGCGAGCGGTTGTCGTCTTCCTCGAAATGCTCCCAGATCAGATTGGCGCGGAAGCGGTCGGTCGGACGCCACAGGGCCGACAGGCGGGTGCTCACCAGGTCGCGGTCATTGATATGGGTGTCGTTGAAGCTGTTGTAGTCGAAGCCGTCGCGCTTGGTGAAGGCCGCCGCCGCGCGGATCGCGAAGGTGTCGCCGAACGGAATATTGGCCATCAGCTGGCCGCGGATGGAATCGTAGTTGCCGACCTCGGCGGTGGCGAAGGCCTCCGGCTCGAAACTCGGTAGATTGGGGAACATGTTGACCACGCCGCCGGTAGCGTTGCGGCCGTAGAGAGTGCCTTGCGGCCCGCGCAGCACCTCCACCCGGTTCACGTCCAGGTATTCCTGCTCGAACAGACGGTTGCGGATCAACGGCGTGTTGTTGAAGCTCACCGCGACGGCCGGGTCGCTGGACGCCGACACCGCCTTGGTCCCGATCCCGCGGATCGAGAAATTATACATGCTGAAGTTGGCCTTCGAGAAGCTGACGTTCGGCACCGCCCGCAGCAGTTCGGACCCGCCCTCGATCCGCCGGCTTTCCAGCGCCTCCGAGGATAGGGCGGTGACGGCGATCGGCACGTCCTGAATCGACTGCTCGCGCTTCTGGGCCGTGACGATGATGTCGTCGATCGTGGTGGACTGTTCATCGGGGGCGGGTTGCTGAGGGGTTTCCTGGGCGAGAGCCGGAACCCCTATCAGCAGGCTGAGCATCGAAACCGTTGAACACAAGCCAACGCGCACGCTGCGGATGCACCCATCTTAATCCTCCCCGGGGAAGGCTGGCGGCCCCTCAGCCGCAAGCCCAGAACGTTTCCTTGCCGCTTTGATTGTCCGGCGATACGCGGCGAAATCGTCGGTTCAGGCCACGATGACCGCATTTAGGGCGATGTCAATAGTTACTGACATTGCTGACTATTGTTGCCGTTAGGTCAACCTGAGGGGGAGTCTCAGGCGCTTCCAGGGGGTTGGACGAGGAAGTGCGGCAGCAGGTCTGCCACCACGCGTCGCCCCTCGTCGGGCGACTGGCCCAGCATCTCGGTGAGCGGCTCCCCGATCAGGGCGTCGCCGAACGCGCTCAGCGCGATGAACAGGACGGCGGAAGAGATCCGAGCCCGCGCCCGCCCGTCCGCGTCGCCCAGCTTCTCTCGGATCGCCTCGACCAGGTCCAGAACGGCCGCCCTAACCGGTTCGAGATGGCTGAGGCCGCCCGAGAGGGATATCCAAGCCGCGAGGCGCCCCGCCCCACCCTCCGAGAAGGCGTCGAAGACGGCGTTGACCACCTCCATCGGCGCGCCTTCGTCCGTCCGGAGCTTGTGCACGATCGAGTTCAGCGCCTTGCTCAGGTCCTCCACCATGGAGCCCATCAGGGCGGTCTGAAGCCCCGAAGCCGATCCGAAGTGGTGGATCAGGTTGGCGTGGCTGACGCCAATCCGGTTGGCGACCGCCACCAGGGTCACCGCGTCCGGGCCGCCCGCCATCAACAACTCCCGGGCGTAGATGAGCGCTTCGCGGCGCGCCTCGTCGGGGGTGCGACGACGGCGTCGGGCGGCTGGCGCGGAAGAGATTGTTGACATTGTTGTAAGTGACGATCATGTTGATAGTGAACTGCTCCGGTAGGCTCTCGCCCCCCGGACATCAAGCGAAAGGACACCAAGTGACCGCCGTCCCCGTTCCCTCGACGTTCGCCAAGCCCGACACGCCGATCAGGGCGCGAAAAATTCAACCGCTGCGCGCATTGCGGGCGTTGCGGAATCTGATCCGCGATAAGGAAGACACCCGGCAGGTCTTCGAGATCATGGCGGCGCTGGCCGGAAATTCCACGCCGAAGGGGTACAATCGCCTGCTCAGCACCATCGAGGGCGGTCGTCAGGCCTATCTGGCGGAAGAGCTTTCCGACCGCCTGCAGGACCGCGAGTGGCTGAGAACCCTTCCGCCGGACAGTGTCGGCGCCGCCTACCTGGCCTTCTGCGAGGAGCGCGACCTGTCGGCCTACGGCCTGGCCGAGGAAAGCCGCCAAGTCGAGGACGTGGATTTCGACGCGGCGCATCCTGTCGCCTGGTACGCCCGTCGGCTCCGGGATGTTCACGACATCTGGCACGTGCTCACCGGCTATCGCACCGATGCCTTGGGCGAAGCGTGCGTCGTGGCCTTCTCCCTGCCCCAGACCGGCAGCCTGGGCTTCGGCTTCATCGCCGGCGGCGTGGCCGTCGAATATATGCGGCGGCGCACCGGCCATCCGTGCAGCCGCGCCATTCTCCAGGCCTGGGGCAACGGCCGCCGCGCGAACTGGCTGCCCGCGATCGACTATGTGGCCCTGCTCGCCGAGCCCCTGGAGAGCGCTCGGGCGCGCATGGGCATCCGGTCGCCGACCGTCTACCTGTCCATACCCCGCGAGGTCTGCGATGCGCTGAAGGCGGCGGCATGAGCGTCCCCCGGACTCTCGCCGCGCTCGGCTTGGCCTGCCTGGTCGCCGCCGGGCCCTCGTTCGCCGCCGCCCAGGCGCCGCAAACGATCCTGGGCGTCTGGCGCACCCCCTCCGACGGCGGCTCGACCGTGCGCATCAGCGCCTGCGGCGACGCGGTCTGCGGCCAGATCGTCAGTTCTCCAACCCTGCGCGCCGATCCGAACCGGCGCGACCTCCGCAACAACGATCCCGCGCTTCGCACCCGCCGCCTTCAGGGTCTGCGCATCCTGCAGGTCAGACCCCAGGGGGCGAACCGATGGAGCGACGGCTGGGTCTACAATCCGACGGACGGCAAGACCTATCGCGGATCGATCACCCTGACCGACGACGGTCGACTGCGCCTGACTGGCTGCGTGATCCGCCCGCTCTGCCAGACCCAGACCTGGACCCGGGTCTCCGACTGAGCGGCGGGCCAGCCGCGGGAGAGGGCCGAACCTACCGCTCTCCGCCCCGGACCGTCGCCGCGGATGCGGCGCCGGGCCCGCCTTGCGGCTCGGGGGCGGGAAGTAGCCGCAGGGTGACGGTGTCGCCCTCCAGGTCCACCTGACCGTACGCGAACTGAAGATCCACGCCCGGCAAGGCCAACCCGGCGAGCGGCCGCGAGCCCGGGCGACCTCCGTCGAGCTCCGGCCGTGCCCCCTCGATCCTGAAGGTGACGGTTCGGGCGCCCCGATCATGCAGGAGGGGCGTCGAACGCAGCTGCTTGAACCGCCCTGCCCCCTCGATCTCGCCCGAGATCAGAACCTGCCTGTAAATGATGCGTCCCGGGGCGATCGCCGTGGTGCCGAAGGGCGTGTAGCCGAACCGGGGATGTGACGCGCCCAGTCCGCTGTAGTCGATCACGAGACGCCAGCTGGCGATGTCCGGCGCCGCGGTGAAGACGGAAGCCAGCAGCGCGTCGTTCGCCGACCTCCCCTCGTCGGCCAATCGTTCCACGCGCTCGCGCTGCCGGGCCGCCTCCTCGCTCGCAAGCGCCGACGCCAGGATCCGCGACTGGTCGAAATCGCCGAGGTGTTCGGCCAGCAACCCCGTCAGCGTCGTCCCCGGCTGCATGATGCGGGCCTGCCAGTCCGGCGCGTCGAGACGATCGAGCGTGGCGGCGAGCGCCATCCCGCTCGAATAGAGACGGAAGCGCACCGGCGCGGCGCCGAAGGGATCGTTGTTGACGATGCGGGTGCCGTCCGTCGTATCCAGCAGGGCCTGAACGAGGTCGTCCCGCTGGCCGGCCATGTCCTCGAAGCCGGAAAAGCCGCGAACCCACCGCATCTCGTCGATCGGCGCGCGCCCTCCAACGCGTGGGTCAGGGCGTATTCGACGAACTTGGCCAATCCCTCCGAGAACTCCGTGCCGTCCTCGTAGGCGATCTCCTGCGGCGACAGTCGCCCGCGGCGCCATGTGCGCAAAGCGATCACCTCCCGGGCGGCTTGGGTGATCTCGGGCAAGGTTTCGGCCCGCAAGGCCCTGGCGAGCGCCTGCCCTTCCAGAGCCACGCCGAGATTGTTGTCCACCGAGAGCGTGGGATATTCCAGCAAGGCGTCTTCGGTCACGGCCTTCTCCGGCGCCTTCGCGTGCTGGTGGACGTGGAAGGCCTCGTGCCCGACCATCGCCATCTGGTCGTACGGGTCGCCGGCGAGCGTCGCCAACGTCAGACGCTCGCCCCGCTCCGCGGGTGAACCGGAGGCCCGCAACAGGCTTCGGATCCATGATCGGCGATTGGAGAGGGTGTCGGCCAGCACCAGGGTCGAGACCCCGTTGATCTCCGTGCGGGTGTTCTGTCCGTCCGATGCGAAATGGGTCTCGCCGTTTCGCACCCACGCGTGCTCCAGGGGGCGCCGGGCGAACGGGACCAGGTCGCCCGCCGGATGGTAGCCCGACGGCGGGTCCGGATGGTTGAACAGCATCTCCTGCTCGCCGGGGAAGTACACCAGCACCGGGGTTGAGGACGCATCCCATCCCGGCCAGATCGGATTGTCGGCCGAGCCGATCACCTCCCAGACCTGCGCCACGCTCGCGAAGACCGCGGGATCGAGCCGAAGAGGCCCGTGACCGGCGGTTTCATGTCGGGGAGGATCGGCGAACCCGCCCGCGACGAACGCCGCCAGCATGGCGAACGGCAGGCTCAGGACACGTGTGTTCATGGCGGCGTCGGCCCCTCGAAATCTCGAAATGAGGGCCTAGGTGAGGACGGCGATCTGTTTCGGCGCGATGTCAGCGGTGAAACACACGCGCCAGCAACGGGCAGCCTCCGACCGTGTGGCCTCGCCGCACGGCCAGGCCGAAAACTAGCTGTCGGCCAGGACGGGCTCGGCGCGCGCCCTGGCCGCCCGCCTTGAGGCCTTGGTCGGCGGAGCCGAGGCCCGCCCAGCCTGACGGGTCAAGAGCGCGGAGAACCGTTCAAGCGACGCCAGGTGAAAATGCACCAGCGCGAGCCAGCCCTTGCGATGCCAATCCAGCACGACATCGTCGGCCAGCCCGGCGAATTTCTCGGCGTCGACGATCTGGAAGCCTTCGAGGCCCAGCTTGCGGCCATCCGGCAGCGTCGCGTCGGCGCGACGATCGATCAGCAGGTCCTTCGCCTTCAAGGCCTCGGCGAACGCCGTGGTCGCCAGGACTTCCGCCCTGTTCGCCGTGGGTGAGGATTTCCTCTTCTTCGTCGGCCTCCTGTTCGTCAGCGGCCTGGGCATCGGCATCTTCAAGTCCGGAGCCCTGGTCCTGGTCGGGGACATCTCCGGCTCCACCCGGGAGCACTCGGCCACCATGAACACCGTCGAGGGCTTCTTCGGAGTGGGCGCCATCGTCGGCCCGGCCGTGGTCGCCTGGCTGCTGCAGTCGGGGGCCGACTGGAAGTGGCTGTACGTTCTCGCCGCGGTGATGTCCGGCTGTCTGGTGCTGGCGTCCAGCCTCGCCCGCTATCCGACGCGGGCCGCTCCCGCCCAGGCCGACATCGGATCCAAGGCCGGCCTCGGCGAGACCTTGAAGCTGATGACCGACCCGCACGCCCTCGGGTTCGGCCTGGCGCTGATGCTCTATGTGGCCGCCGAGGCCGCGGTCTATGTCTGGGCGCCCACCTATCTCGCGGGCTACGAGGGCGACTGGGTCTGGTTCGCAGTCTACGCCGTGTCGATCTTCTTCGTCCTGCGCGCCGCGGCCGGTTCGTGGGCGCCGCGCTGCTCTCCCGCCTCCCCTGCAGGCGGTGCTGGCGATCTGCAGCGCCGGCATGTTCGCCTGTTCGCGATC
>NZ_JBNFOJ010000010.1:0-22059 GCF_057364705.1 Brevundimonas sp. CURTG3B2_SDJG | reverse complement strand
CGCCGGCCGGGGACGATTTTCGAAGGCGGGGGGTGACGTCGGGAGCGCCGACCCGATCTCTCGGCCAGCGAGACTCGGCCTTCTGCGCGGCACGCGCGCGGCGGGCCGTTTCGGGATCGGAGGATCGGGTGAGGCGGGCGAGCGCCGCCTGGCCGGCCGAGCCGCTGTCGAAGCGCAGGAAGCGGTAGTCGAACTTGTCGGGCGCAACCGCGCCGCGCTCCAGCCGGGCGACCTGGTCGGCGACCGACAGACGGGCCGGGTCGGCGATGGGGCTGAACAGCGCCAGGATCACCGCGATCTCAAGCACGGCGGTCCAGACGTTGGTGCGCTCCAGCGGCTGCATCCAATCCGTTCCCTTGCGCCAGAAGGGCTGCAGGGCGGCGAAGCCGTAGCCGCCCGCATAGGCGGCGCCGATGATCGCGCAGGCGAGGGCTATGATGCGGTCCGGGGTCAGCCCGTGCTGGCCGATACGCAGAGCCAGGCCCCAGAAGGCGATGACGACCAGGGGCGTCAGCAGCACGGAGGCGACCCGGACGGCGATGCGCAGGATCGCCGGCGGCAGGTTGTCGGCGCGGCCGTCCTGATAGGCGGTGTTGATCAGGATGATCAGGGCGGCGGCGGCCGACAAGACCAGGGCGGTGGCGCTGCCGGTCTCCCACAGGCCCTCCAGGCCGGTGAAAGGCAGGGCGGCCAGGAAGCCCCCGGCCAGGACGGTCATCAGCAGCAGCAGCCAGGACAGCAGCATCAGGGCGACGCTGCGGACGCCCCGGATCAGGCCGTCGCGGACGTCGGTCAGATGAACCGCCAGGGCGAAGGTCACGCAGGTGACCGGGATGGAGAACCAGTCCTGGGTGATCAGCTCGCGGAGGAACTCCAGGCCGATAACGTTGAACAGGGCCGCGCCCAGGAAGAGCAGCACCCACAGGGCGCCGGTGAATCCTATCGACAGAACCAGCTGGACGCCGGCTTTCCAGGCGGTGTCGAAATAGGTCGGGAAGGCCGCGATCCAGCGCCGCTCCATGTCGGCCGGAAGGACCAGGTGGTGGCCGATGAACAGGGCCGCCGCCGCGAACAGGGGCATGGGCATGTTCAGGAAGGGGGGATATTCGCGAGGGCCATAGCCGGGCGAGGCCGACTGGGACACCACGTTGTGCCAGCCCAGCAACGCCAGGAAGGCCGTGGCGCCGAGCGCCCAGAGCAACAGGGTCCGCCAGCGCATGCGGCCCACGCCGGCCAGCAGCAGGACCGGGACCATGACGAAGATCATCGCCAGCGGCCCGAACAGCTCCGGAACGGTGGCCGGCCAATAGTTGCGGAAACCGCAGTCGCCGCCCAATTCGCTGCACAGGGATCCGAAGGCCGAGGCCGACCGATACAACCACCACAGGGCGGCGCCCTGCAGCAGGCCGACCGCCAGCCGGAAGCCGATGACATGGGGCGATGCGGTTCGCCCCAGGCTGCTGCGGCCGGTGGCTTCGACGGCGTCGGTCATGGGCGTCCCTCCGTATCCCAGGGCGAAGGTTGCCCCAGAAGGTGAGGGGCGTCTCGGGGATTTATGGTGCAGACGCCGTGCAGGCGGCCCGGCGCTTGAGTTTCCCGCGGTTCCGTGTATAGAGCGCGCCTTCTCCGTCGGGACCTCGGTTCCGGCGGTCCTGTCCGAGAACTTCGGGGCGTGGGGGCCACCCATGCCGTAACTGTCAGAGAGCCCTCTGGCGCCGTGGGGAGATGGGGATGCAGACGACAGCCGTCGCCCGGTTTTCCGGGGGCACGGGGTTTGAGCTTCCTTCGGACAATACGACCGGCCTGAACGTCTCGCAGCGATGCGCAGACGCCTCAGCCAAATCCGTCGTCGGGAATAAGCCCGGCGGCGAATACCAGACTGGAGACCGCAATGGACCGCGCACAAAAAGCCGAGTCGATCGAAACGCTGAAGGGCGTTTTCGCCGACGCGGGCGCCGTGGTCGTGACCCACAACCTGGGTCTGACCGTTGCGGAAATGGAAGATCTGCGTGGACGCCTCCGCAAGGAAGGCGGCACGTTCAAGGTGGTCAAGAACCGCCTGGCGCTGAAGGCGCTCGAAGCCGAAGAGGGCAGCGACTACCACGGCCTGTTCAAGGGCCCCGTGGGCATCGCGTACGCCAACGATCCGGTGACGGCCGCCAAGGTCTCGTCCGAGTTCGCCAAGGGCAACGACAAGTTCGTCATCCTGGGCGGCTTCATGGGCGCCACGGTCGTGGACGCGAAGGGTGTCGACACCCTCGCCAAGCTGCCGTCGCTGGACCAGATCCGCGCTTCGCTGCTCGGCCTGCTCAACGCCCCCGCGACCAAGATCGCCGGCGTCGTGCAAGCCCCGGCGGGCCAACTGGCGCGCGTTTTCAACGCCTACGCCACGAAGGACGCCGCGTAAGCGGACCCAAGATCGATCATCTCTGCATACCTCTACTGAAACCCATCCTACCGAAGGAACTACCCTATGGCTGACCTCGCCAAGATCGTTGAAGACCTGTCGGCGCTGACCGTTCTGGAAGCCGCCGAACTCTCGAAGCTGCTGGAAGAAAAGTGGGGCGTCAGCGCCGCTGCTCCGGTCGCCATGGCCATGGCCGCTCCGGCCGCCGGCGGCGGCGACGCCGCTCCGGCCGGTGAAGAGCAAACCGAGTTCACCGTCGTCCTGACCGACGGCGGCGACAAGAAGATCAACGTCATCAAGGAAGTTCGCGGCGTCCGCTCGGACCTGGGCCTGAAGGAAGCCAAGGACCTGGTCGAAGGCGCTCCGCAGAACGTCGTCGAAAACGTCTCGAAGCAAACCGCCGAAGAGATCAAGAAGAAGCTGGAAGAAGCCGGCGCCAAGGTCACCATCAAGTAAGATGGGATCTGGCCTGTCGCCTTTCGGGGCGGCGGCTCGAACACTTCAGGCGGGCCGGGGAGCGATCCCCGGCCCGTTTTCCTTTGCGCTTCAGTCGAGGCGATAACCGACGACGTAGAGGTCCATCCCGCGGCCGGCGTCGCGCCGGGCCGAGAACAGCAGGCGGTCCGGCGCCGACCAGTCGATCATGGCGCCGTAGGTGTCCTGCGCGGGATCGTTGACCGGTTCGGGCAGGCGTTCGCCCGGACCGTAGGCCTGGTTCATCCGGAACGAGACGAACAGATCCACCCGGCTGGCCGCGAAGTCCGCCGCCCGGGCGAAGACGATCGTGCGGCCGTCGCGCAGGAAGGTGGCGTCGAACTCGTGGGCGGCGGTGTTGGCTCCGCCCGGCAGCGCCCGCGCGGCGCGAAACCGGACCGACCGCGCTCGGCGACATAGAGGTCGTGGCCGCCGGCGCCGCCCAGGCGGTCGCTGGAGAACAGCAGGCGGCGACCGTCCCCGGCCAGCATGGGGGCGAACTCGTCGCCCGGGCTGTTGACCGCCGGGCCCAGGGTCTCCACCGCGCCGAAGCGGCCGTCCCTGAAGGCGACGCGGTACAGGTCGGAGCCGCCGGCGCCGCCGGGCCGGTCCGAGCAGAAGAAGACAGTCCGCCCGTCCGCCGAGAAGGCCGGATCGAACTCCCGGGCGGGTGTTGAAAGCCACGGGGACGGCGGGAGACCAGCCGTCGGCGGTGCGGCGCGCCATCCAGATGTCGTAGCCGCCGGCGCCGCCGGGGCGGTCGCGGCTGAACCACAGGGCGGTGCGGCCGTCGGGGCTGAGGGTCAGGCGGATCTCGCCATGGGCCGTCGAGGCCACGCCGGGGGCGAAGACCTGGACCGCCGTGGTCGGGACGAAGCGGGGCGGGGCGTCCGCGGCGGTCAGCGGCAGGGCGAGGGCCAGGAGCCAGAGCGTCACGCCGCCCTCTCGAACTCGCTGACCCAGTTCACCTCCCAGTCCATGCCGTCGAGGGAGGACGCCTGCTCCCAGCGGGCCGAGCGAGGGGTGATGTGGGACCAGACCACCCGCTGCAGCACGCGCCGGCCGTCGATGGTCTCCTCGTTGCGGAAGACGCCGACGCCGTCGGCGAACCGGCCTTTCAGCGGCGGGCCGATGACCGAGGGCGTGCGCCCGTCCAGCCACCAGCTCAGCCAATCGCCCGACGCGGGGTCGAAGGCCCGGAGGCCGACGCCGCGGACCGGGCCGGAGGGGCGGTCGAACAGGTTGTCGCCGACGTTGCCCCGGCCGCCCAGCACCGGCCAGTTCTCCAGCGTCCCGCCGAAGGTCTCCCAGTCCGACGATCCGGCCAGGCGGGCCTTGAGGCGGCGATGGGCGACGCGCCAGCGGCCGACCAGGAAGTCGAAGTCCGGCGGGCGTCCGGCCTCGGGCGGGAAGGGCGAAGGCGTCGGCGAGGTGCGGGTGAAGGCGTTGGTCCAGTTGATCTCCCACGTCGCGCCGGCGTCGGGCGAGAAGGCCTGGTCCCAATGGGGGCGCGGGCCGTGGATGTCGTGCCAGCGGAAACGGACCTGGATGGGCCGGCCTTCGAAGACGTCCTCGCCCAGGAACAGGCCCTCTTCGCCGTCGAAGGTCCCCAGAACGGGCGGGTCGATGCGGGTGGGATTGCGGCCGTCCAGCCACCAGATCAGCCATTTGCCGGCGACGGGATCGAAGGCGCGTATCCCGGTGGCGCGATAGACGCCGCCGGGCAGGTCCAGGACGTTGTCGTCGATGGTGCCCAGGCCGCCCATGGTCAGCCAGACGGCGCTGCGCCCGGCGAATTCGTCCCACTGCGTGTCGCCGGCCAGGCGGCGGCGCAGGCGGCGGTGGGAGACGTCCCAATCGCCGACCAGCCACGCCCAATCCCGCTCGCGCCGGGCCGGGCGCCGCGCGGACGAAAGAGGCGCGCCGCCAGCGTCAGGCCGCCGCTCAGCGCGGCCAGCACGTCGCGGCGATCCGGTCCGGGGGCGTCGTGGGTCATGCTGCGTTCTCCGTTTCGCCGGTTCTGCGCCGCTGGTCCGCCGGGCGGGACGCGAAAGTCGGCGCACGACCCAAAGGCAGACTTGGGTAGGGCGAGGCCGTCGAGGATGGAGGGATAGGCGTCGCCCGCGCCTTCAGGCTAAGTCAGGCTTATGGTCTCGCGATTTCCGTCGTTGTCGTCGATCCGCGCCTTCGAGGCGGCCGCGCGGCTGGGCGGGTTCGCGCCGGCGGCGCGGGAGCTGGAGACCACGGCGGCGGCGGTGAGCTATCACGTGCGGCAGTTGGAGACCCAGATCGGGGCGGCCCTGTTCCGCCGCCCTGCCGCAACGGGTGGAGCTGACGCCGGCGGGGGAGACGGTGGCCGCCGAGGCGATCGCCGCCTTCGCCATGCTGCGGGCCAGCTTCGTGCGGGCGGCGGACATCGACCGGACGCAGCTGCGGGTCACGGCCCTGCCGACGCTGGGAACCAGCTGGCTGGCGCCGCGCCTGGGCCGGTTCCGGACGCTGCATCCCGAGTTGAGCGTCGATCTGGACCTGTCGGCGGAGGCCCGCGACCTGGCGGCCGAGGGGTTCGACGTGGCGATCCGCAACGGGCACGGGAAATGGCCGGGCCTGCGGGCGGTGAAACTGTTCCCCAGCGTCTTCGCCCCCCTGTGCGCGCCCGAGCTGCTGGCGGCGGCGAGGGGGCTGGCGGAGGGCCGGGCGGAGGTTCCTCTGCTGGGCGGCCGGACTGGTGGGCGATCTGGTTCAGGGACCAGGGGCTGGAGCCGCCGGCCGCGGACCGGTTCGGAACCCGGCTGTCGGCCGAGCACCTGGACATGGCCGCGGCGATCGCCGGGCACGGGGTCGCGATCGGGTCGCCGATCCTGTTCCAGGACGAGCTGGCGGCGGGCCGGCTGGCGCAGGCCCATCCCCACCTGGCCGGGGACGGGCGGGCGTTCTGGATCGTCTATCCGGCGGTGCGCGCGCTGGCGCCGAAGGTCGAGGCCTTCCGCGACTGGCTGCTGTCCGAGGCCGGAGGCTAGCTCCGGCGCGGCGCGAAGATGTCGGCCAGGCGGTCGCGGGTCCCCTCGATCCGGACCAGGCGCGGGTAGCGCAGGCCGTCGTGGTAGTCGAAGGAGACGGTGCGGAACTCGTCGCCGCGGCGCACGACCAGGACGATGGGTTCGGTTCCGCCCTTGGCGACGGTGACCGCCTCGCGCAGCGCGTCGGCCGAAGCGACGCGGTCGCCGACGGCGACCAGGTCCCAGCCGGCCCCCAGGCCCTGCTCGAAGGCCAGGCCGCCCCAGCGGACGCCGGTGATGCGGTTGGCGGAGCTGAGGGTGAAGCCCAGGGAGTACTGGAAGTCGTTGGCCCAACCGGACTGGATGCGCTTTTCGACAGGGTTCAGCGCATCGACGTAGGTCAGGCGCCAGCCGGCTCGCTCCAGACCGTCCAGGGGCGCCTCGGCGTCGGGGCCGACGGCGTCCAGGCGGGCGCGCAGGAAGGCCGCCCAGTCATGGGGGTGGACGGCGTTCAGAGCCTGGACCACGTCGTCGAAGGTGTAGGGCTTGGCCTCCCAGACCCCGTCATCGACGCCGAAGAAGGCTCGGGCGAAGTCGTCCAGCGACTTGCGGTCGCCGGTCTGCTCGCGGATCAGGGTGTCGGCGTCCAGCCAGATCAGCAGGGCCTCGCGGTAGTAGTCGCCGGTGCCGCGCATCCACGACGACCAGGGATTGGTCAGGCGGTAGCCCAGCAGGTTGTGATTGGTGGTGTCCTGAAGCGCCCGCCACCGGCGACCGGGCTGCTGGTCGTAGAAGCCGGCGACATCGGCGAGGTTGGCCACCGCCTCGTCCATCGTGCCCAGGCCCGAGCGCGCCGTCAGGACGTCGCCCCAGTACTCGGTCTGGCCTTCGTAGACCCACATCAGGCTGTTCTGGGTGGGGACGTTGAAGTTGGGGACGTATTCGTCGGACGGCCGGCGGAACTTGCCGTTCCAGCTGTGGGTGAACTCGTGCGGCAGCAGGGAGCGAGCGCCGTAGTCGGGGGAGGCCGACGAGAAGTAGGAGGGGCTGGCCGTATTCTCGGATGAGCGGTGATGCTCCAGCCCGATGCCGCCCATCTTGGACGTCAGGGCCAGCAGGAACTCGTAGTGGTCGAAGTGACGGGCGCCGAAGAGGCGGTCGGCCTGGTCGACCAGGGCTTCGTATTTCGCGACCCACTCGGGCGAGGCGTTCACGGAGGCGGCGGTGTCGCCGACCAGGTTCAGGTGCACCGGCGAGCGGCCGCCCGGATCGATGTCGATGCGGCGGTAGTGCTTGCCGGCGAACATCGGGCTGTCGGCCAGGTGCTCCAGCGAGATCGGGGCGAAGGTCGCGACATCGCCCTGGCGGCCCGTGGTGGTCAGGGCCACGCCGTAGTTCCAGCCCGCGGGCAGGCGCACCGAGGGGGCGAAGGTGATGCGGTCGTGGTTGTAGCCCGCGGGGTAGAGCAGGGCCTTCTCCCACTGCAGGTTGACCATCTCGGGCGTCATGACCACGCGCCACACCGCGTTGTCGGGCTGGGTCAGCCATTCGAAGGCGACCTCGATGGAGGTCACGCCCGCCGGGATGTCCAGGTGGAAGGCGTGAGGGTCGACGGTGTCGCGGATCCACTCGATGCGGCGGCCGTTCCCGGTGACGGTGACGCCCGAGACCAGCTGGATCGGGCCGGTGTCGGCGTGGTTGCCGGGAATGAATTTCGGATAGAGCAGCACCAGGTGGCCGGCCGAGACCGGGATGGTCTGGCGGGTGCGGACGACCTTGTGATCCAGGTCGGTCAGGTCGACCTGAATGCCGATGGTTCCCGGGTAGTCGCGGTCCTGCGGGGGCCGGAATCGGCGGCAGGGCGTGCGGCAGGCTGGTCGCGCCGGCAGGGGCGTGGCGGCCTGCGACGCCGGGACCTGGGCGAAGGCGCCCGAGGCGGTGGACGCGAGCAGGAGCGCGAGGGCGGCGGTGCGGATCATCGGGTCCTCGCGGTCAGCGGCGGCGGGGGGCGAGAATGTCGCCCAGGCGGTCGGGGGTTCCCTCGATCCGTTCGAGGTGCGGGTAGCGCAGGCCGTCGTGGTAGTCGAAGCGGAGAGTGCGGAAGCGCTCGCCGTTCTTGAGCATCATCTCGATGGGCGTGGCGTTCCCCTTGGAGGCGGTGATCGCCTCGGCCAGGACGGCGGCGCTGGCGGCGCGGCCGTTGACGGCGACGACCTCCCAGCCCGATCGCAGGCCCGCCTCGAAGGCGGGCGATCCCCAGCGCACGGCGGTGACGCGGTTCGACGTGTTCAGGGACAGGCCCAGGGAGTACTGAAAGTCGACGCGCCCGAGTTCGGCGTTCAGAGCCTTGGAGTAGTCGTTGGGCGTCTCGCGCCAGACCAGGCGGTAGCCGCCGCGCTCGACGCCGCCCAGCGGGCCATGGGCCTCGGGACCGACGGCGTCGAGGCGGGCGCGCAGGAACGAGGCCCAGTCGTTCGCCTGGACGCCGTTCAGCGTCGTGGTCACCTCGTCGAAGGTGTAGGGCGCGGGATCCCAGTTTCCGTCCTGGACGCCGAAGAAGGCCTTGGCGAAGTCGTCCAGCGACCGGCGGCCCCCGGACTGCTCGCGGATCAGGGTGTCGGCGTCGAGCCAGATCATGGCGCCTTCGCGATAGTAGTCCTCGCCGCGCTGGAAGCTGCTCCAGGGCTGGGGGCGGCGCTGGGCGATGATGGGGTCGTTGGTGGTGTCCTGCATCGCGCGCCAGGCGCGGCCGGGGTTGTCGTCGGCGTAGGTCGCGGCGGTGTTGGCCAGGACGTCCAGGGCCTGCTGCTTGGTCATCAGGCCCGCGCGGCGGTCAGGACCAGGCCCCAGTACTGGGTCTGGCCCTCGTAGACCCAGAGGAGCGAGTTCTGCAGCGGGGTGTTGAGGTTGGGGACCAGCTGGTCCGCCGGGCGGCGCCACTTGCCGTTCCAGGAATGGGTGTATTCGTGGCCCAGCAGGTCGCGGTCGGCGAGCGTGCCGGTCGGATCGGTGAAGTATTTCGGGTCGACGCTGTTCTCGGAGGAGCGCATGTGCTCCAGCCCGATTCCGCCCAGGCGATCGGTGACCGCCAGCAAGAAGTCGTAGTGGTCGAAGTGGCGGGCGCCGAACAGGCGGTCGGCCTGGCGGACCAGCTCGCGGTGCAGGGCGATGTGGGCGTCGGTGGCCGCCAGCATGGCCGGGTCGTCGGCGACGACGTTCAGGCGGACGGGAGAGCGGCCGCCCGGGTCGAGGTCGATCTGGCGGTAGTGGCGTCCGGCGAAGACGGGGCTGTCGGCCAGATGCTCGAGCGTGATGGGGGCGAAGGTGGCCAGGCCGTCCTGGAAGGAGCGGGTGTCCAGCGCCGCGCCGTAGTTCCAGCCCGCGGGCAGGCGCAGCGAGGGCTGGAAGGTGATCTGGCGGGAATAATAGCCGGCCGGATAGAGCAGGGCCTTTTCCCACTGGATGTTCAGCATCTCGTCGGTGACGACGACGCGGCCCTGGCCGCTCTCGATGGGGGTCAGCCATTTGAAGGCGACCTCTACGGCGGAGACCCCGGCGGGGACCTCGACCTGGAAGGCGTTGGTGTGAAGGGTGTTGCGGACCCAGGGCAGGGTCCGGCCGCCGGCCGTGATCCTGAGGTCGGCGACGTCGTCGACGGGCCCGACGGGGCCGTGGGCGCCGGGGATCCACTGCGGATAGAGCAGGATCAGCGGGCCGGGGCCGGTGACCGGAATGGTCTGCCGGACCGAGACGATGCGACGCTCGATGTCGGTGGCGTCCACCTCGATGCCGATCACACCCGGGTAGGCGGCGTCCCGCGGGGCGGGGATCGGCGCCAGGGCCACGGGCAGGGCGGGGGCGGCGATCTGGCCAGCGCCGGGACGGAGCCGATGAGCAGGGCGGCGGCGCTGGCGGCGGCGAGCAGGCGGGCGGCGGAACGCATCATCGGGACTCGTCGGATGGTCAGGGGGCGGCAGATCACGACGCGGGGGCCTGGGGGTCAACCCGGCCGGGGACGCAGCGCATTAAATCCCTGTCATGTTCCCGGCCCGGCTCGAGAGGGAATGGAGGACGGCGCCTTCGGTGCTAGCTTCGCCGTTTTCCGGCGTTTCCCCTCGGAGGTCGCGTGCGTTCCAAGATCCTGCTGACCAGCCTGGCCGCCGGCGCGGCGCTTCTGACCGCCTCGCCCCTGGGCGCGCAGGAGGCCGCCCGGCCGGACAGGCTGGTGGTCGAGACCGGGGGACGTGGACCGGTTCTACGCCCTGTACGACGCCGCCGGCGGGCGGCCGACGGCGGAGCAGCTGCAGGCCTATCTGGATCAAGGCTCGGAGGGGTTGAGGCATCTGGTGCGGCTGCGCAACGTCACCGGGACGCGGATGGCCGAGGCGATGACGAACCGGCCGGAGATCTACGTCGAGGCCCGTGAATGCGTCACCGTGCTGCCGCGGGTCCGGGGGCGGGTGACCGAGGCCCTGGATCGCCTGAAGGCGCTGTATCCCGAAGCGAAGCTGCCGCCGGCGACCTTCGCCATCGGGCGCGGTCGGCCGATCGGGGTGGGCAGCCCGGTCACCGGCATCCAGATCGGGCTGGAGGCGCTGTGCGCCAGCGACTTCATCAATCCCGACGTCGAGGACCGGTTCGTCCGGGTGCTGGTGCACGAGTTCGTGCACGTCCAGCAGGTCGAGGCCCTGGTCGACAACGAGACGCCCACGGTGCTGGAGGTGTCGCTGATCGAGGGGATCGCCGAGTTCGTGACCGAGCTGGTCTCGGGCGACGGGGCCTATGCCTATCTGGATCCGCTCGTGGCCGGGCGCGAGGCCGAGATCGAGACGGCCTTCCTGGCCGACATGGACAAGCGGGACCTGTCGGCCTGGGCCTACAACTCCACGCCGGAGAAGCCGGGCGACCTAGGCTATTGGGTCGGGTACCGGATCGCCAAGGCCTACTACGTCCAGGCCGCCGATAAGCGGCAGGCCCTGGCCGAGATGCTGCGGATGACCGACGCCAAGGCCTTCCTGGCGGAAAGCGGCTGGCGGCCGGGATCTTTGGGCTGAGTATCTACAATCCGCCGTCATTCCGGGGCGCTCGAAGCGCGAACCGGGGACCCAGGAGGTCCCGTCGGCTGAATGATGCGCCGCCGACGACGAAGGCGCACTCCTGGGTTCCGGGTTCTTCGCTGCGCGAAGCCCCGGAATGACGAGGAGCGCGGTCAGACGGCCGGCTTCACTTCCAAGAGCTCGACGGTGAACAGCAGGGTCGAATCGGGCGGCAGCTCGTCGCCGCCGACCCAACGCTGGCCGTAGCCGAGCGAGGCGGGGATCACGAACTCGAACTTTTCGCCCTCGCGCATCAGGGCGACGCCCTCGGTCCAGCCCTTGATGACGCGGTTCAGCGGGAACTCGGCCGGCTCGTTGCGGTCATAGCTGCTGTCGAACTGGCGGCCGTCCACGAAGGTCCCGCGGTAGTGGACCTTGACCGTATCGGTCGCGGCCGGCTGGCGGCCCTCGGGACGGGCGGGGCCGACGCGGCGGTACTGCAGTCCGCTCTCGGTCGTGGTCCAGCCCCGGCGGGCGCCGTTGATGCGAAGATACTCAAGATTGCCGGCGGCCCAGCCCTCGGCCGTGCCCGTGCCCAAGGCCGCCTGGGGAGCGGCCGGCGCAGGGTCGCCCGCACACGCCGCCAGGCCAAGGCCGGTCGCCAATAGGGCAGTTACAACAAGGTGTTTCATAGCGAACCTAGTGTTTTTCCTAACCCTCTGTTCAGAGATTCACGGTACGTTGAATTTCGTCGATAATGAGGGAGGATGACATGCGCGCTTCCCATGCCCGCCTGTCTTTGTTGGAGTTGGTCGACCGTTTCAGAGCTTTGCTGAACGAGCAACCCAGTTCGCGGACCGAAATCGAGATCGCGGACGATTGCGACCTGACGGAAACGGAAATTCTCGAGTTCAAGACCATGTCCCAGTCGGACGCGGCCATGAAGCTGTCGGTCATCGCCGACGGTCTGAGCGGCGGACTGCGATCCGACGGCAAGGACGTCATGGCCTTGCGGGAAGTGTCCGCCTGGCTGTTCGCCGCCGTGAATGTGCAGAAGCAGGCGGTCGAAGCCCTGGCGGATCGGTCTCGGCTGGTCGGACGCGCCTGAACCCTCCGTCCGTCTCCGCGAGGGGCGGGGGCGGACGGACCGTTCCGTGCGGCGGGATCGGCGGACGGCGCGGGCGTCGAGGCGCGCCCGCGAAAATTAGCCGACGCCGGTCTTTATTTCGCCGCCAAAGCGAGTATATCAGCGCGTTCCGCTAACTCCGTCATGAGTCCGCGCGAAAGCGCCGAGGCCCGGTTTGTCGCCCTCCGACCGGTGCGAAGGCGCGCTCCTCCCCAAGGGAGCCCTACATT
The DNA here is from genome assembly GCF_057364705.1 of Brevundimonas sp. CURTG3B2_SDJG. Lineage (NCBI taxonomy): Bacteria > Pseudomonadati > Pseudomonadota > Alphaproteobacteria > Caulobacterales > Caulobacteraceae > Brevundimonas > Brevundimonas sp. CURTG3B2_SDJG. The sequence continues at coordinate 9,787 of NZ_JBNFOJ010000010.1, read as the reverse complement.
TCAGGCGTCCTGGAGCCGAAAGGCCCGAGGGTGGACGCCGAAACCGATGGTCACGGGTCGCCGTCCGGCGGGCCGTGGCTGCTGCATTTGAAGCCAGCTGCCCGGCTGGCATTGGGAAGACAGAATGGCCAAGTCCAAAGCGGAGCTCACCGTCAACGGTCAGTTCCTCACCGCCACCTCGTTCACCGGCAAGAAGCGCATCCGCCACTCGTTCGGCCGCATCCCGGAAGCGGTGCAGATGCCGAACCTGATCGAGGTTCAGCGCGCGTCGTACGAGCAGTTCCTGCAGCGCGAGGGCCGGCCGGGCCAGCGCTCGGACGAGGGCATCGAGGCGGTCTTCAAGTCGGTCTTCCCGATCAAGGACTTCAACGAACGCGCCATCCTGGAATACGTCTCGTACGAGTTCGAGGAGCCGAAGTACGACGTCGAGGAGTGCATCCAGCGCGACATGACCTACGCGGCTCCGCTGAAGGTCAAGCTGCGCCTGATCGTGTTCGAGATGGACGAAGAGACCGGCGCGCGCTCGGTCAAGGACATCAAGGAGCAGGACGTCTACATGGGCGACATCCCGCTCATGACGGACAAGGGCACCTTCATCGTCAACGGGACCGAGCGGGTGATCGTGTCCCAGATGCACCGTTCGCCGGGCGTCTTCTTCGACCACGACAAGGGCAAGACGCACAGCTCGGGCAAGCTGCTGTTCGCCGCCCGCGTCATCCCGTACCGCGGCTCGTGGCTGGACTTCGAGTTCGACGCCAAGGACATCGTCTACGTCCGCATCGACCGCCGCCGGAAGCTGCCGGCCTCGACCTTCCTGATGGCCCTGGGCATGGACGGCGAGGAAATCCTCAAGACCTTCTACGAGACCGTGCCCTACGAGAAGCGCGGCGAGGGCTGGGTCACGCCGTACAAGCCCGAGCGCTGGCGCGGGGTGAAGCCCGAGTTCGACCTGATCGACGCCGACACCGGCGAGGTCGTGGCTCCGGCCGGGACCAAGATCAGCGCCCGCCAGGCCAAGAAGCTGGCCGACAACGGCCTGAAGTCGCTGTCGCTGGCGGCCGACGCCCTGCTGACCAAGTACCTGGCCGCCGACGCGGTCAACTACGAGACCGGCGAGATCTACGCCGAGGCCGGCGACGAGCTGGACCAGGCCGCGATCAACCTGCTGGAAGAGCAGGGCTTCACGACCATCGACGTGCTGGACATCGACCACGTCACGGTCGGCGCCTACATGCGCAACACCCTGCGCATCGACAAGAACACGGGCCGCGAGGACGCGCTGTTCGACGTCTATCGCGTGATGCGTCCGGGCGAGCCGCCGACCCCGGAAGCCGCCGAAGCCATGTTCCAGTCGCTGTTCTTCGACAGCGAGCGCTACGACCTGTCGGCCGTCGGCCGGGTCAAGATGAACATGCGCCTGGAAAGCCCCGAGGTCTCGGACGAGATCCGCGTGCTGCGCAAGGAAGACGTGCTGAAGGTCCTGCAGATCCTGGTCGGCCTGAAGGACGGCCAGGGCGAGATCGACGACATCGACAACCTGGGCAACCGCCGGGTCCGCTCGGTCGGCGAACTGCTGGAGAATCAGTACCGCGTCGGCCTGCTGCGGATGGAGCGCGCCATCAAGGAGCGCATGTCCTCGGTCGATATCGACACGGTGATGCCGCACGACCTGATCAACGCCAAGCCGGCCGCCGCGGCCGTGCGCGAATTCTTCGGTTCGTCGCAGCTGTCGCAGTTCATGGACCAGACGAACCCGCTGTCGGAAATCACCCACAAGCGCCGCCTGTCGGCGCTTGGGCCGGGCGGTCTGACGCGTGAGCGCGCGGGCTTCGAAGTCCGCGACGTGCACCCGACCCACTACGGCCGCATCTGCCCGATCGAGACGCCGGAAGGCCCGAACATCGGCCTGATCAACTCGCTCGCCACCCACGCGCGGGTGAACAAGTACGGCTTCATCGAGAGCCCGTACCGTCGCGTGAAGGACGGCAAGGCCCAGGACGAGGTGGTCTACATCTCGGCCATGGAAGAGGCGAAGCACGTCATCGCCCAGGCCAACATCGAGCTGAACAACGGCGAGATCGTCGAGGACCTGGTCCCCGGCCGGATCAACGGCGAATCCCAGCTGCTGACCAAGGCCGACGTCGACATGATGGACGTGTCGCCCAAGCAGGTCGTCTCGGTCGCCGCGGCGCTGATCCCGTTCCTGGAGAACGACGACGCCAACCGTGCGCTGATGGGCGCCAACATGCAACGCCAGGCCGTGCCGCTGGTCCAGTCGGACGCGCCGCTGGTCGGCACCGGCATGGAAGCGGTCGTGGCCGTCGACTCCGGCGCCGTCGTGGTCGCCCGTCGTGACGGCGTCGTCGAACAGATCGACGGCACCCGCATCGTCGTGCGCGCCACCGGCGACCTGGACGCCGGCCGCTCGGGCGTCGACATCTACCGCCTGTCGAAGTTCCAGCGTTCGAACCAGTCGACCTGCATCAACCAGCGCCCGATCGTGCGCGTGGGCGATGAGGTGAAGGCCGGCGACGTGATCGCCGACGGCCGTCGACGGACCTGGGCGAACTGGCCCTGGGCCGCAACGCCCTGGTCGCGTTCATGCCCTGGAACGGCTACAACTTCGAAGACTCGATCCTGATCTCGGAGCGCATCGTGCGCGACGACGTCTTCACCTCGATCCACATCGAGGAGTTCGAGGTCATGGCCCGCGACACCAAGCTGGGGCCGGAAGAGATCACCCGCGACATCCCGAACGTCGGCGAGGAAGCCCTGCGCAACCTCGACGAGGCCGGCATCGTGGCGATCGGCGCCGAAGTCCAGCCGGGCGACATCCTGGTCGGCAAGGTGACGCCGAAGGGCGAAAGCCCGATGACTCCGGAAGAGAAGCTGCTGCGCGCCATCTTCGGCGAGAAGGCTTCGGACGTGCGCGACACCTCGCTGCGCCTGCCGCCCGGCGTCGCCGGCACCATCGTCGACGTGCGCGTCTTCAACCGCCACGGCGTCGACAAGGACGAGCGCGCCATGGCGATCGAGCGCGCCGAGATCGAGCGCCTGGGCAAGGACCGCGACGACGAGCTCAAGATCCTGGAGCGCAACGTCTATGGCCGCCTGAAGCCGCTGATCCTGGGCAAGAACGCCGTCTCGGGTCCGAAGGGCCTGGGCCGCGGCGAGGTCACCGAGGAGAAGCTGGCCGAGCTGTCCAAGGGCCTGTGGTGGCAGATCGCCCTCGACGACGAGAAGGCGATGGGCGAGCTCGAGGCCATGAAGAAGCAGTTCGAGGACGCCCGCAAGGCGCTGGACCGCCGCTTCGAGGACAAGGTCGAGAAGCTGCAGCGTGGCGACGAACTGCCCCCGGGCGTGATGAAGATGGTCAAGGTCTTCGTGGCCGTGAAGCGCAAGCTTCAGCCGGGCGACAAGATGGCCGGCCGTCACGGCAACAAGGGCGTCATCTCCAAAATCCTGCCGATCGAGGACATGCCGCACCTGGAAGACGGCACCACCGTCGACCTGGTTCTGAACCCGCTGGGCGTGCCGTCGCGCATGAACATCGGCCAGATCTTCGAGACCCACCTGGGTTGGGCCGCCGCGGGCCTGGGCAAGCAGATCCAGGGTCTGCTGGAAGCCTGGCAGCAGGGCGGTCAGAAGAAGGCGCTGATCGACCACCTGCAATCGATCTACGGCACGGAGACCCCGCTGCCGGAGTCGGAAGAGGAACTGGTCGAGCTGGCCCGCAATCTCTCGAAGGGCGTTCCGTTCGCGACCCCGGTCTTCGACGGCGCGCACATCAACGACATCGAGGACCTGCTGGAGAAGGCCGGTCTGGATCGCTCGGGCCAGTCGGTCGTCTACGACGGTCAGACCGGCGAGCAGTTCAAGCGTCCGGTCACGGTCGGCTACATCTACATGCTGAAGCTGCACCACCTGGTCGACGACAAGATCCACGCCCGCTCCATCGGGCCGTACTCGCTCGTCACCCAGCAACCGCTGGGCGGCAAGGCGCAGTTCGGCGGCCAGCGCTTCGGCGAGATGGAGGTGTGGGCGCTGGAAGCCTACGGCGCCGCCTACACCCTGCAGGAAATGCTGACGGTGAAGTCCGACGACGTGGCCGGCCGCACCAAGGTCTACGAGGCGATCGTCCGCGGCGACGACAGCTTCGAGGCGGGCATCCCCGAGAGCTTCAACGTTCTCGTCAAGGAAATGCGCTCGCTGGGCCTGAACGTGGAGCTGGAGAACTCATAAGCGAAGCCAACGGTCTCCTCCCCCCTCTGGGGGAGGTGGCCCGGAGGGCCGGAGGGGGAACCTCCGCACGGTCGAAAGACCCCCTCCGTCGGCTTCGCCGCCACCTCCCCAGGAAGGGGGAGGAGAGCTCTCCACCCTTTGAGATTTATCGCGGCTCCCCCGCCGCAGAAGGAACCAAGATGAACCAGGAAGTCCTGAACATCTTCAACCCGGTCCCGGTCACCCCGACCTTCGACCAGATCCGCATCGCCCTGGCCTCGCCGGAGAAGATCCGGTCGTGGTCGTTCGGCGAGATCAAGAAGCCGGAAACCATCAACTACCGCACGTTCAAGCCTGAGCGTGACGGCCTGTTCTGCGCCCGTATCTTTGGCCCGACCAAGGACTACGAATGCCTGTGCGGCAAGTACAAGCGCATGAAGTACAAGGGCATCATCTGCGAGAAGTGCGGCGTCGAGGTCACCCTGGCCCGCGTCCGCCGCGAGCGGATGGGCCACATCGAGCTGGCCAGCCCGGTCGCCCACATCTGGTTCCTGAAGTCGCTGCCGTCGCGCATCTCGCTGATGCTGGACATGGCGCTGAAGGACGTCGAGCGGGTCCTGTACTTCGAGAACTACATCGTCACCGAGCCGGGCCTGACGCCGCTGAAGCAGAACCAGCTGCTGACGGAAGACGAGTTCTACCGCTACCAGGAAGAGTTCGGCGATGACGGCTTCACCGCCGAGATCGGCGCCGAGGCCGTGCGCAACCTGCTGATGGGCATCGACCTGAACCAGGAAGCCGAAAAGCACCGCGCCGAACTGGCCGACAACCCGTCGGAAATGAAGGCCAAGAAGGCGTCCAAGCGCCTGAAGCTGATCGAGGCCTTCCTGGAGAGCGGCAACAAGCCGGAGTGGATGATCCTGACGGTCGTGCCGGTCATCCCGCCGGAACTGCGCCCGCTGGTGCCGCTGGACGGCGGCCGCTTCGCCACCTCGGACCTGAACGACCTTTACCGCCGGGTCATCAACCGGAACAACCGCCTGAAGCGCCTGATCGAGCTGCGGGCGCCGGACATCATCATCCGCAACGAAAAGCGGATGCTGCAGGAATCGGTCGACGCCCTGTTCGACAACGGCCGCCGCGGCCGCGTGATCACGGGCGCCAACAAGCGTCCCCTGAAGTCGCTGGCCGACATGCTGAAGGGCAAGCAGGGCCGCTTCCGTCAGAACCTGCTGGGCAAGCGCGTCGACTATTCGGGCCGTTCGGTCATCACCGTGGGTCCGGAACTGAAGCTGCACGAGTGCGGCCTGCCCAAGAAGATGGCGCTGGAGCTGTTCAAGCCGTTCATCTACGCGCGCCTGGACGCCAAGGGCCTGTCAGGCACCGTCAAGCAGTCCAAGCGCATGGTCGAGCGTGAGCAGCCGCAGGTCTGGGACATCCTGGACGAGGTGATCCGCGAGCACCCGGTTCTGCTGAACCGCGCGCCCACGCTGCACCGTCTGGGCATCCAGGCGTTCGAGCCGAAGCTGATCGAGGGCAAGGCCATCCGCCTGCACCCGCTGGTCTGCACCGCGTTCAACGCCGACTTCGACGGCGACCAGATGGCCGTTCACGTCCCGCTGAGCCTCGAGGCCCAGCTGGAAGCGCGCGTCCTGATGATGTCGACGAACAACATCCTGTCGCCCGCCAACGGCAAGCCGATCATCGTGCCGTCGCAGGACATCGTCCTGGGCCTGTACTACCTGTCGCTGGTCAAGGACGGCGAGAAGGGCGAGGGCAAGCTGTTCGCCAACATGGGCGAGATCGACGCCGCGCTCGACGCCAAGGCCGTGACCCTTCACACGAAGATCAAGGCCCGCTGGACCGAGATGAACGCGGCCGGCGAGATCGTCACCAAGGTGATCGACACGACCCCGGGCCGGATGAAGCTGGGCGCGCTGCTGCCGCACAACCCGAACATCGGCTACCGCCTGCTCGAGAAGAACCTGACCAAGAAGGAGATCGGCAACCTGATCGATCAGGTCTATCGGCACTGCGGTCAGAAGGCGACGGTCATCTTCGCCGACCAGATGATGCAGCTGGGCTTCCGCGAGGCGGCCAAGGCCGGCATCTCGTTCGGCAAGGACGACATCGTCATTCCGGCCGCCAAGGCCGGCCTGGTGGCGGACACCCGCACCCAGGTCGAAGAGTACGAGCAACAGTACGCCGACGGCCTGATCACCAAGGGCGAGAAGTACAACAAGGTGGTCGACGCCTGGGCCAAGGCCACGGACAAGATCGCCGACGCGATGATGGGCGAAATCGCCCAGCCGCGCGTGCTGCTGAAGGGCCAGAACCCGGACATCAACTCGGTGTTCATGATGGCCAACTCCGGCGCCCGCGGTTCGCAGGCGCAGATGAAGCAGCTGGGCGGCATGCGGGGCCTGATGGCCAAGCCGTCGGGCGAGATCATCGAGACGCCGATCATCTCGAACTTCAAGGAAGGTCTGACCGTGCTGGAGTACTTCAACTCCACCCACGGCGCCCGCAAGGGTCTGGCCGACACCGCGCTGAAGACCGCCAACTCGGGCTATCTGACCCGCCGTCTGGTGGACGTGGCGCAGGACTCGATCGTCACCGAGGAAGACTGCGGCTCGACCCGCGGCATCACCCTCAGGGCGGTGGTCGAGGGCGGCGACGTCCTGGTCTCGCTGGGCCAGCGCGTCCTGGGCCGTTATGCGGCCGAGGACATCAAGGAGCCCGGCACGGACACGGTCATCTTCCCGGCGGACACCTATCTGCAGGAAGAAGAGATCGAGGCGATCGAGGCCGCCGGCGTCCAGTCGGTCAAGGTCCGCTCGGCCCTGACCTGCGAGGCCGAGGCCGGCATCTGCGGCATGTGCTACGGCCGTGACCTGGCCCGCGGCACCAACGTCAACATCGGCGAAGCGGTCGGCGTCATCGCCGCCCAGTCGATCGGCGAGCCCGGCACCCAGCTGACGATGCGGACCTTCCACATCGGCGGCACCGCCCAGGTGGCCGAGACCTCGTTCTTCGAGGCGACCAACGCCGGCAAGGCCAAGATCGTCGGCCCGACCGTCAAGGCGGCGCACGGCGACCTGGTGGCGCTCAGCCGCAACGTCGTCGTCACCGTGGTCGTGGACGGCAAGGACCGCGAGACCCACAAGGTCCCGTACGGCGCCCGCATCCGCGTCAAGGACGGCGGCGACATCGCCAAGGGTCAGCGTCTGGCGGAGTGGGACCCCTACACCACCCCGATCCTGACCGAAGTGGCCGGTACGATCCGCTTCGAGGACCTGGTCGAGGGCCTGTCGGTCCGCGAGGAAACCGACGAAGCCACCGGCATCGCGCAGCGCGTGGTCTCGGACTGGCGCGCCAGCCCCCGCGGCTCGGACCTGCGTCCGGCCATGGGCGTGACCAACGGCGACGCCTACGCCAAGCTGGCCTCGGGCTCCGACGCCCGCTACCTGCTGCCGGTGGGCGCGGTTCTGTCCGTGTCGAACGGCGACGAGGTCAAGCCGGGCGAGATCATCGCCCGCGTTCCGACCGAAGGCGCCAAGACCCGCGACATCACCGGCGGTCTGCCGCGGGTGGCCGAGCTGTTCGAAGCCCGTCGTCCGAAGGACTGCGCGGTCATCGCCGAGATGGACGGCCGCGTCGAATTCGGCCGCGACTACAAGAACAAGCGCCGCATCAAGATCACCCCGGAAGTCGACGCCAACGGCGTCCAGGGCGAAGCGGTCGAGTTCCTGATCCCGAAGGGCAAGCACATCTCCGTCCACGACGGCGATCTGATCCAGAAGGGCGACTACATCATCGACGGCAACCCGGATCCGCACGATCTGCTGCGCATCCAGGGCGTCGAGGCGCTGGCCGAGTACCTGGTCAACGAAGTGCAGGAGGTCTACCGACTGCAGGGCGTGCCGATCAACGACAAGCACATCGAGGTGATCGTTCGCCAGATGCTGCAGAAGGTCGAGGTGCTCGACTCGGGTGAAACCACCCTGATCCGTGGCGACACGGTCGAGGTGGCCGAGGCCGCGCTGGAGAACGCCAAGGTCGAGAAGCGCGGCGGCCGCCTGGCCGTCACGCAGCCGGTCCTGCTGGGCATCACCAAGGCGTCGCTGCAGACCCGCAGCTTCATCTCGGCGGCGTCGTTCCAGGAGACCACCCGCGTCCTTACCGACGCCTCGGTCAACGGCAAGCGCGACACGCTGGAAGGCCTGAAGGAGAACGTCATCGTCGGCCGGCTGATCCCGGCGGGCACCGGCGCCTACCTGCGGTCGCTGCAGAAGATCGCCAACGAGCGCGACGCGGTCCTGACCCAGGCCCGCGAGGACCTGGTCGAGCCGCTGCCGGCCGATCTGGCCCTGGAGCTGGAGCAGTCGGAAGGCTGATCCGGTCCTGTGGATTGAACTGAAGGGGCGGCTCCGGCGACGGGGCCGCCTTTTTCTTTGGCGCGCCCCGCGTTCCGAGGATCGTCAGGCTTGGCTATTGGCGTAAGGTCGCTTGAACGACGCAGGCCCGCATGACTCGAGAGACCGTCGCCCCGCCGCATCCGATCCCGCCGCTTTCGCTCCGTCACGCGGCGGCGGCCCTGGTGGTGCTGGTCGCCTATACGGCCGTGCTGATGGCCGCGCGCGGCGACTTGTTCGTGGCGGCGTTGACGGGCGGGGTGGCCAACACCGTCGCCGTGGTGCTGCCGGGACTGGCGGCGAGGGCCCTGATCCTGCGGTGGATCGTCGGCCGGGCGCCGCCGGCGACGGCGCTGGGCCATCTGATCGTCGGCTTGGCCTTCGTTCTGCTGGCCTATTGGCTGCTGCTGGTTCTGCTGGGCCTGATGTACGGAGTGTCGGCGACGGAGTTCGACGTGAGGCCGTTCGATCCGCGCGCCATGGCCTGGCAGACGCTGCAGAACGCCACGACCTACGGACTGGTCGCCGCCCTGGTCCATCTGGAGGCCCGACCTCCGGCCGGGGTCGTCGCCGGGGTTCGAGGAGAGGCGCCGGAGGCCGCGGAGGCCAGACCGGGCGAGCTGTCCCGCTACTTCATCCGAACCGGCGACGACCTGCGCCCGATCGAGGTGGCCGCCATCGTCAGCATCGCCGGAGCCGACGACTATGCAGAAGTCCGCACCCTTTCGGGCGCGCACCTGGTGCGGATGACCCTTTCGGAGTTCGAGGCCTCGCTGGATCCGGAGCGGTTCGTCCGGGTGCACCGGTCCCACATCGTCAACCTGGACCGCGTCGCCAAGGCCGAACCGGCGGGGAACGGGCGGCTGCTGCTGCACATGGAAAGCGGCGAGATCATCCAGGCCAGCCGGGCGGGTTCGCGGCTGCTGCGCGACCGGGTCCTCTAGCCGAGACCCTCTGTCGGTTCGCCGACAGGGCGCGTCGGCCAGCCGCATTTTCCGAAGCCGGGGCCCCGCCGCCGCTATCGGTGGGCGATCACTTTCGGGGATCGGAATCGATGAAGCTGCGCGACCTTGTGCTGGCCGCCGTCCTGTGGGGCGGCTGCGCGCCGGCCTTCGCCCAGGGGGCCGACGCCGTCGGCCAGGCCTACGCGG
>NZ_JBNFOJ010000009.1:0-22152 GCF_057364705.1 Brevundimonas sp. CURTG3B2_SDJG | reverse complement strand
TCGCCGTCATCTCCTACGGCGCCGGGCAACGTCGCCTCGGTCCAGTTCGCGGCTGGGAGCGGCTGGGGCGCGCGCGCGCGGCTGACCGCCGATCCGGCCGAGATCGCCGGGGCGGAGCGGCTGATCCTGCCGGGCGTGGGCCAGGCCGGCTATGCAATGGGACGGCTGGAGGCGATGGGCCTGGTCGAGCCGCTGCGGGCTTTCGAACGCCCGCTGTTGGGCGTCTGCCTGGGACAGCAGCTGCTGTTCGAGGACAGCGACGAGGGCGAGACCGCGCTGCTGGGCCTGATCCCCGGACGGGTCCGGAAGCTGGAGCCGGGCCCCGGCCTGCCCGTGCCGCACATGGGCTGGTCGCGGTTGGCCGTCGACCGGGACGATCCGCTGCTGGCGGACGTGGCGAACGGCGAATGGGCCTATTTCGTCCACGGCTACGTCTGCCCGGACGGGCCGGCGACGCTGGCGCGGGCGGATTACGGCGGGCCGGTGCCGGCGGTGGTCCGCAGCGGAAACCGCTGGGGCTGCCAGTTCCATCCCGAGCGCTCGGCGGGAACCGGCGCGCGGCTCTTGCAGAATTTCCTGGAGCTGGCGGCATGATCGTCTATCCGGCCATCGACCTGCGCCACGGCGCCTGCGTGCGGCTGATGCACGGGCGGTTCGACGAGGCGACCCACTACGACGACGCGCCCGCGGGCCGGCTGGCGGCCTTCGCGGCGGCCGGCGCGACCTGGGCGCACATTGTCGATCTGGACGGCGCCGAGGCGGGCCGGGCGATGCAGCACGGCCTGATCGGCGAACTGGCCGCCGCGATCGATATCCGCATTCAGTCGGGCGGCGGCGTGCGGTCGGCCGACGATATCGAACGCCTGCTGGAGGCCGGGGTCAGCCGGGTGGTGGTCGGATCCCTGGCGGTGTCCGACCCGGACGCCGTGCTGGGCTGGCTGGACCGGTTCGGCCTCGATCGCCTGACCCTGGCGATGGACGTCAAGGTGGACGGCGACCGCTACATCCCGGCGCTGAAGGGCTGGACCCAGCCGGCGGGCGTGGACCTGTGGGCCGCGCTGGACCGCTATCCGCCCGGGACGGCGAGGCACCTGCTGATCACCGACGTGGGCCGAGACGGGGCCCTGACCGGGGTGAACCTGGACCTGCTGGCCGAGGTCCACGTCCGCCGGTCGGACCTGTGGCTGCAGGCGTCCGGCGGGGTGGCCTCGCTGCAGGACCTCACCGGGTCCCGCTCGGTGGGGGCGTCGGGCTGCATCGTGGGCCGGGCGCTCTATGAGGGCCGGTTCACCCTGGAGCAGGCGCTGGAGATCGCGCGGGCATGACCGCGAGACGCATCATCCCCTGCCTGGACGTCAAGGACGGACGCGTCGTGAAGGGCGTGCGGTTTCAGGGTCACCGTGACATGGGCGACGCGGCGGATCTGGCTGTCCGATATCGCGACCAGGGCGCCGACGAGCTGGTCTTCTACGACATCGCCGCCAGCCCGGAAGGGCGTACGCTGGACTACGGCTGGGTGCGCGACATCGCCCGGCTGCTGGACATTCCCTTCACCGTGGCCGGCGGGATCCGCAGCGTCGACCAGGCGGCGCGCTGCCTGGACCACGGCGCCGACAAGGTGTCGATCAACTCGCCCGCGCTGGAGCGGCCCGAGCTGATCGGAGAGATGGCCGGGCGGCTGGGCTCGCAATGCGTGGTGGTCGGGGTGGACTCCCGGCGGGCCGGCGACGACTGGATGGTGCACCAGTACACCGGCGATCCGACGGCCAGCCGCGGCGCCGGCCGCCGCACCCTGGACTGGATCGTGGAGGCGCAAGGCCTGGGCGCCGGCGAGATCGTGCTGAACTGCATGGACGAGGACGGGGTCCGGCGCGGCTACGACGTGGGCCAGCTTGCGGCGGCGCGGGCCCGGCTGACGGTCCCGCTGGTCGCCTCGGGCGGCGCGGGCGAGGCGGCGCACTTCCTGGATGTCTTCGCCAGCGCCGACGTGTCCGGCGCCCTGGCGGCCAGCGTCTTCCACACCGGGGCGCTGAAGATACCGGACCTGAAGGCCTATTTGGCGGCCACCGGGACGGAGGTGAGGCTATGACGAGATCTCGGAGTTCCTCTCCCATCGGGGGAAGGGGACCGCGAAGCGGTGGAGGGGTCTTTCCGGAGCCCCCGCCCGCTTCGACGCCCCTCCACCATCCTTCGGATGGTCCCCCGCCCCCGTCGGGGAAGGAACTGGACTTCGCCAAGGGCGGAGGGCTGATCCCCGTGGTGGTGCAGGACGCGGCGACCCTTCAGGTGCTGACCCTGGCCTATATGGACCGCGCCGCCTTCGACGAGACGGTCGAGAGCGGCGAGGCGACCTTCTTCTCGCGCTCGCGCGGAGGGCGCTGGCGCAAAGGCGAGACCTCCGGGGACCGGCTGCACGTCGTCTCGCTGACGGCGGACTGCGACCGCGACGCGCTGGTCCTGAAGGTCCGGCCGGTCGGCGCCGCCTGCCACCTGGGCCGCGTCAGCTGCTTCGGCGAGGAGGACGCGCCCGGCCGTGGGTCGGCTGGCCCGGCTGGAGCGGACCATCGCCGAGCGGGCGGACGCCGATCCCCGCGGAAAGCTGGACCGCGCGGCTGCTGGCCGAGGGGCCGAAGCGGGCGGCTCAGAAGGTGGGGGAGGAAGGCGTGGAGACGGCGCTGGCGGGGGCCGCCGGGCCGGACGCGGAGCTGGCGTCGGAGGCGGCGGACCTGATCTACCACCTGCTGGTGCTGCTGCGGGCCCGGGGGATGGGGCTGGACGCGGTGCTGGAGGTGCTTGCGGCGCGCGAAGGACGGTCGGGGCTGCGGCCCTAGGGCGCCGGGGCGAAGCGGCACTCGCTCGCGACGTTCTCCGCCAGGCATCGCTCCTGGAAGGTCGCCGGATCGGGCCGGACGCCGGTGTCGAGCCAGGCCTCCAGCGCGCGCAGGGCGGTCAGGTATCCGCCGTCCTTGAGCCTGGAGTGCTGGTCCTCGTCGACCGCGGCCTGGACCAGCAGGTGCGATCGGCCGGCGTGGGCGACGGTCGCGGCGTAGGCCGCCTCGGCCGAGAACGAGACCGTGGGGTCGTGCAGCGCGTGCAGGGTGACGGTCGGGGCGACGATCAGGCCGGACAGGTCGGCGTCATACGCCAGGCGCGCCACTGCGGCGGGATCAGCGGCGAAGCGCTCGATCCCTGCATTCAGGGCCGCGTCGTCCGAGGAGCCGCTGTAGACCGTGCGGCTGTTGTCGAAGGGATTGCGGCCGCCGAGACGCAGCTGAACCAGGTCCTGGAACAGGAAGGTGGCCCAGTTCATGTGGGCGACCAGCTCGTCCTCGCGGACGCCGGTGACGGCGAGGATGTCGCGCAGGCGGCGGGACTGGTCGGCGGTGCGGTCGCGCATGGATTCGCCCAGGCCCGTGCAGGCGACGATCCGGCGGCGCAGCTCGGCCCGGGTCATACGCGCGTCGGCGGGCAGGCCCTGCCAGACCGGATAGGCCCCGTCCTCGGCGAGGGGTGGTTGCGGCAGTAGTACTGGTAGACGGCGCGCAGGTCGGCGCGGAACTGATAGGCCCGGGTTCCGCCCATCAGCACGCCGTTGGTCAGAAGGACGCCGTCGTAGTTGGCGGCGCCGTCCGCATCCAGGGCGTAGAGCTCGGCGGCCTTGGCGGCGACATTGCCGCCCCAGGACTGGCCATGGAGAAGGGTGCGGTCGGGTTTGCCGAAGCGGGTCCAGAAGATGCGCCGGCTCTCGTCGACGTCGGCGGCCGCCATGCGCACGCCGTAGCCGCCGCGGCGGTAGGTCGAGCCGATCCAGGCGTAGCCCTGGCGCACCATGACGGAGAAACGGTCCAGGTCCTCCAGCGGATCGGCGGCCTCGGGGTCGCCGGTGCGCGGGCCGCCGTGGGCGTGGACGATCAGCCTGCGGTTCCACTGCGCCGGCATGGCGATCAGGTACCAGGCGCCGTGGACGTCTCGGCCGGACAGGCAGCTGACCCCCTGCCCCGCCGAGGCGGGACAGGGGATCGGCGTCGCCGGCGGCGGGCCGTCGTCCGCCTTGGCCGCCAAGGGGACAGGCACCAGGAGGGCGGCGATCAGTCCGGCCAGGCGCTTCATGAAAGGCTCCTCGAGGCGGGCGCGAGCCGATCCGGCCCGCGCCCTGTCCGCAGCTTAGAACGTCTTGGAGACGTCGACGTACCAGTAGCGGCCGTAGGGCCGCTGGACCGAGCCCAGGTAGCCGCCGTCGGCCAGCGAGGGGCCCTCGTCGGTCAGGTCGCGCACGCCGATGCGCAGCTCGGTCCCCGAGGCGAAGCCGACGTCCTGGAACTCGTACTGGCCGTACAGGTTCAGGACCGTCTGCGGGGCCACCCGCCAGGGCTCGCCCGTGCTGCTGAGCAGGCCGGTCTGGTAGACCTCCGAGACGTACTGGCTGGAGACGCCCACCCGCCAGGGGCCGTGCCGCCAGGTGAAGCTGGCGTTGACCTTCCACTCGGGCCGGCCGTTCTGGGCGATCAGCTGGCTGGAATCGGGCAGCGGCGTCAGCGGATCGATGATGCCGGCGTCGCGGGCCGCGTAGAGCTGGTCGACGATGTCGCCGGGCGCGCGCGAGAACTCCAGCAGCTGGGACGCGTTGGCGCGGAACAGGAAGGTGCCCCAGGCGGTGCGGCGCTTGGACCAGGACACGCCGAAGTCGATCCCCTCCACCGTCTGCGGCAACAGGTTGATGAAGCGGTCGCTGATCGAGATCGCCTGTCCGACGGGCGCCAGGCCGGTGCCGTCGAACAGGTCGACGTCGTCGGCGTTGGGGGCCGCGCGCACGACGTTCGGGTTGGTCGTTCCCTGCACTCGGTTCAGGTATTCGAGCGCGAGCGCGGTCTGGGCGCCCAGCAGGCCGACGATCTGCTCCTGCTCGATCTTCCAGCGGTCGACCGTGAAGACGAACTCGCCCAGGCTCTCGGGCAGGAAGGTGGGCTGGAACACCAGGCCGTAGGACTGGTTGGTGCTCTCCTCCGGCTGCAGGTCCGGGTTGCCGGCGATCAGCAGCGAGACGCTGGCGGTGCGCCCGCACTGGCTCATGTCGGCGATCGTGCCGTTGCGGATGTCCGCCTCGCAGCGGATGAAGTCAGGACCCGAGGCCAGGCGCGCGTACTGAGTGGCGTTGACCTGTTCCAGGTTCGGGGCGCGGAAGCCTTCCGAATAGGAGCCGCGGATGCGCAGGCCGTCGACGACGTCCCAGGCGACCGCGATCTTGGGTTTGGCCACAGAGCCGAAGTCCGAATACTCCTCGAAGCGGCCGGCCAGCTGGACGTTGACGCTCTGGACCAGCGGGACGTTCATCTCGGGCGAGACCAGGGGAACGGCGAACTCGACGAAGGCGGCGCCGACGGTGCGATCGCCCTTGGTGTCCGGGTTGGGGCTGACGGCCGAGACGTTCGACAGATTGGTCTCGCCCGTCACCATGTCGACGAAGGTGAAGGTCCCGTCCACGTTCGCGTCGCGGTCGTCCATCTGGGTCTCGCGGCGGAACTCGACGCCGAAGGCGACGCCCAGCGGGCCGGCGGGCAGCTCCATCAGGTCCGGGCGCGACATCTTGAAGTCCGCCAGCGTCAGGGTGGTGCGCGAGAAGCGGCGCATGTCGAAGGTGATGGCGTCGATCGCCGCCTGGGACGACGGCACGCAGTCGCCATAGCTCGGCGTCGAGACGCAGCCGCCGTTGAAGGGATTGTAGGCGTCCGGGGTCGAGAGGGCGAGCTGCTGCTGCAGGGCCGTCATGTTGATGTTCGGCGAGATGTCCTCGGCCTCGGCCTCGGAGTACAGCAGCGCCGCCTCCCAGTCGAAGCCGCGCCATTCGCCGCGCAGGCCGGCCAGGAAGCGCGACTGGTAGTTCTTGACCGTCACCTCCTGGAAGCCCGCGTCCACGAAGCGGTAGTTGCCCAGCCGGACCGGCAGGCCGGCCGCGGGCACGTTGGTCAGGTTCGGCAGGCGGTTGGGATTGGCCTGGCCGTTGGCGAAGGTGATCGGGCCGAAGGGGTTCCAGTAGTTGCTGGCCGGAATCCACAGGCCATTGAGGTTCACGACCGGAGGCTGGATGGCCTTGCTCTCGGCGGCGTAGAAGCCGATCTCGCCGAAGACCTCGACCGCGTCATTCAGTTCGTAGTGGCCGGTCAGGAAGACGTTTGCGCGCTCCACGGACGGACGGACGGTCGTGCCGTGGCGGGTGTCGTAGCGCATGTCGCGGTTGACGCCGGAATAGGCGACCGTGCCGCTGACCAGGCAGGTGGCGCCCAGGTCGACGCCGGTGCAGCCGAAGCTTTCGGGCTGGTAGTGGAAGGCGCCGGCGGCGGTGGTCACCACCACGCCGTTGGAGCGCGGGCGAAGCGCCGTGGTGGTCCCGGGGATGCTGAGCTGCGCCCAGGGCGAGTGCGACGAACGCGCGTCCGGCACGGTGGAGTTCTCGTAGCCCTCGAAGCCCGAGAAGAACGGCCGCATGTCGTCGCTGCGGGTGAAGTCCTGCTCGTCCGCCATCAGCTTGGTGCGGTCGGCGTAGTTGGCGAAGAGCGAGATGTTGCCCCGCTCGAAGTCCTTGCCCGCGAAGACGTTGAACTCGAACTCGCGCAGGCCCGTGCCCTCGGCCCCGCCGTAGCGGGTCTCCAGCGTCAGGCCGTCGAAGTCGTCCTGAAGCACGGTGTTGACCACGCCGGCCACGGCGTCGGCGCCGTAGATGGCCGCGGCCCCGTCCAGCAGCACCTCGACCCGCTCCAGGCCCGCCACCGGAATGGCGTTGGAGTTGTAGCTGAGCACCGGCACGGTGCCGGTGTCCGAGGTGCCCTGGCTGGTCGGGTGCTGGACCATGCGGCGGCCGTTGACCAGGACCAGCGTATTGCCGACGCCGAGCGAGCGCAGGTTGACCGAGTTGACGTCGCCGCGCGCCGAGTTCGACGTCTGTGGGTTGTTGGCGGAATCGAACAGGACGTCGCCCATCTGCGGGATCGAGCGCAGAAGATCGTCGCCCGAGACCGCGCCGACGGCCTCGATCTGCTCCTGATCGATGTTCAGGACCGGCAGCGCCTCGGTGGTCTTGGCGCCGCGGATTTGAGAGCCGACGACGACCACGTCGTCGATGGCCGTCGACCCGTCCTGCGGCTCGACCTGGACCGGCGCGGCCTCAGGCGCGGTTTGGGCGGCGGCCCCGGCGGCGGACGCCAGCAGGGCCACGGCGGCGGCGCTTCCCAGAAGCGCCAGGCGTTGAACTTTCCTCATCCTCTTTCCTCCCTTTGCGTCCGGCCGTTTCAGTCGGCCGTGACGATGTTCTTGTCCCCCGGTCCCGCCGCCGGATCGGGCGGCGCGGCCAGTCCGCGGGGGCGCGACCCCAGCGCGGCGTGAAGCTGCTCCCTGTCCAGATCGCCTTCCCATCGGGCGACGACGAGGGTGGCGACGGCGTTGCCGACGAAGTTGGTCAGCGCCCGGCACTCGCTCATGAAGCGGTCGATGCCCAGGATCAGGGCCATGCCGGCCACCGGCACGGAGGGCACGACGGCCAGCGTGGCGGCCAGGGTGATGAAGCCGGCCCCGGTGATGCCGGCGGCGCCCTTGGAGCTGAGCATGGCGACCAGCAAGAGCAGGATCTGGTCCTGCAGGCTGAGGTCGATGTTCATGGCCTGGGCGATGAACAGGGCCGCCAGGGTCATGTAGATGTTGGTGCCGTCCAGGTTGAAGGAATAGCCGGTGGGCACGACCAGGCCGACGACCGACTTGGGCGCTCCGGCCGTCTCCAGCTTCTGCATCAGGCTGGGCAGGGCGGCTTCCGACGACGAGGTGCCCAGCACCAGCAGCAGCTCCTCCTTCAGATAGGCGATCAGACGGAAGATCGAGAAGCCGTTGGCCCAGGCGACCAGGCCCAGAACCCCCAGCACGAAGACCAGCGAGGTGACGTAGAAGGTCACGATCAGGGCCAGCAGGTTGGCGATGGCCGACAGCCCATAGGCCCCGATGGTGAAGGCGAAGGCCCCGAAGGCGCCGATCGGCGCGGCCTTCATCAGGATGGCGACCAGGCGGAAGACGATCTGGCTGAGCGATTCCAGGGCGCGCTGGACAGGAGCCGCGGCGTCGCCGACCACGGCCATGGCGATGCCGAACAGGATGGAGACGAACAGCACCTGCAGGATGTTGCCTTCGACGAAGGCGCTGATCAGGGTGTCGGGGATGACGCCCATCAGGAAGCCGACGATGGTGCTCTCGTGCGCGGCCTGGGCGTACTGGGCGACGGCGCCCGAGTTCAAGGTCGCCGGATCGATGTTCAGCCCGTGCCCGGGCCGGACCACATTGGCGATGATCAGGCCGATGATCAGGGCCAGGGTCGAGAAGACGAAGAAATAGGCGAAGGCCTTGGCCGCCACCCGACCGATGCGCTTCAGGTCCCGCATGCCGGCGATGCCGGTCGAGATGGTCAGGAAGATCACCGGGGCGATGATCATCTTCACCAGCTTGATGAAGCCGTCGCCCAGCGGCTTCAGGCTCTCCCCGAACACCGGCCAGAAATGACCGATCGCGCCGCCCAGCACGATGGCCGTCAGCACCTGAACGTAAAGGCTGCGGTAGAAGGGGCGGCGCGCGGCCGGCGGCGTCGACGCCGGCGGCCGCCGGCGCCGTCGAGGGGCCAGGACATAGGCGCCGCTCTCGCCCGGCTGGTAGCTGGTCGCGGCCACCGTCGCCTCGCCGTCGGCCGTGGCGGTGAAACGGATGCGGCTGTTCCTGGACCCGCGCGCGGCGGGGTCGTCGTCGTTGTCCTCGCTCAGCCCCCCGGGGCCGCGCACCAGCAGATAGGAATCGAAATCGGCGGCCGAGAGCGACACCTCGTAGGTCTGGCCCCGCCGGACGGCGAAGGTGAAACGGTCCACATACTCTCCGGTGCCCAGCGTCTGGTCCCCGCGGGCCAGAGTTCCCCGCAGGCTTTGCCCGGGGCGGATCGCGCCGCTGGTCTGGACCGGGGCCAGCGCCTGAGTCGCCGCCGCGCCTGGGCCGCGCACCGCGGGCGTATCCGCCGAAGGTCGGCTCTGGGGAGAGGCGGCCGCCGGTGCGGCGAGAACGGTCAAGGCGGTGGTGGCGGCGAGCGCGATTCTGAGCATGGGACCCCCTTCGAGCCTGCAGCCTGCCGCAACTCCGCCGGCTTGTCAGCGCGGCGCGCGAAGGGCGTCAGGAATCGGAAGCCCTCTGGATTCAGCCCTCGCATGGCGCGCCGTCTGTTCCCTGACGGAAGATCGCGCGGCCGTCGTCCAGGCTTCAACGGCCGGTCAAGCCTCTGTCGCCGCTCCGACATGACCGATTGATAGCCCGCACCCGCCGGCCTCCGCCGGGGTGACAGGGGTGTTTCGATGAATCGCAGAACGATCCTCGCCGCTTCGGCGGCGTTGACGACTATGGCCTGGGCCGGCGCCGTCCAGGCCCAGCAGGCCCCGCGGCAGGATGAGACGACGCTGGACGAGATTGTCGTCACCGCCCGCGCCGGCTCCGAGCAGTTGGCCCGCGTGCAGGCCAGCTATGCGATCACCACGGTCAACGAGGGGCGGCTGCGCCTGCAGAACCCGCTCAGCGTCTCGGACGCCCTGAAGTTCGTGCCGGGCTTCTGGGTCGAATCGTCCGGCGGCGAAGCCAGCGCGAACATCCGCGCCCGCGGCATTCCCCAGGAAGGCTTCTCCGCCGTCGCGATGCAGGAAGACGGCCTGCCGATCCAGCACGACGCCGGCCTGGGCTGGATGAACGCCGACCAGTCGTTCCGCATGGACGAGACGGTCGAGCGTCTGGAAGTCGTGCGCGGCGGCCGTCGGTGATCTTCGGCTCCTATGCGCCCGGCGGCATCGTGAACTTCATCACCAAGCGGGGCGGCGACACCTTCGAGGGCCTCTTCAAGGCGCAGGTCGGCGATTACGGCCTGTATCGCGGCGACCTCTGGCTGGGCGGCCCGGTCGGCGGCGGCTGGACCGGCTCGATCGGCGGCTTCTACCGGGTGGACGACGGCATCCGCGATCCCGGCTTCCGGGCCAATGAAGGCGGCCAGGCCCGGATCACCCTGTCGCGGGAATTCGAGCGCGGCTCGATCGACCTCGGCCTGTCGCATATGGACGACAACAGCATCTTCTTCGCCGGCATTCCGCTGACCTTCGACGCCGACGGCGACGTGGCGGGCGTTCCCGGATTCGATCCCAACTTCGGCACGGTGGTCGGCCCGGAGACGCGCAACCCCCTGGTCCGCGACCGGACCGGAACCTTCTTCCGGGCGCCGGTTGACAGCGGCACCGACGCCAAGGTGACGCGCGGCACGCTGCGGATGACCTATGATTTCGGCGACGGCTGGGAGCTGCAGAACAACGTCCGGGTCCGCACCTCGCGGATCACCCGCAGCGGCTTCTTCCCCGCGTCGCCGGTCACGGCGGCGTCGCGCTTGGCCGCGATCCGCGCGCCCCTTCTGCTGGCCGTGCCCGGCGGCGTGGACGTGCAGCTGCGCTACACGACCTCGCCCAACCAGATCTTCGACGTCGCCAACCAGAACGGCAACGGCCTAGTGCTGGACAGCGGCGTGCGGGCCGTGACGGTCGACTACGACGAGATCCTGACCGACAACCGGCTGCAGAAGCGGTTCGACCTCGGCGACCAGAGCCACGACATCGCCCTGGGCTTCTATGGGGCCGTCATCGACGAGACGTTCACCCGCTACTCCAACAACGCCTTGACGGACGTCCGCGACAACGCTCGCCTTCTGGACATCGTGGTGGTCAACGCCGCGGGCCAGCCGATCTATACGGCCACCGAGAACGGAATCACCCGCTACGGCACGGAGTACGCCAACGCCGCCGGCACGTCCCAGACCCTGGCGATCTACTTGTCCGACGAATGGCGCCTGGGCGACCAGTGGCGCATCGACCTGGGCGCGCGTTGGGAGGAGATCTCCTTCTCGGGCTTCAACGAACGGTCGGCGACCCGCAATCTCGGCGTCTCTCCCAGCCAGGCGGACGACAGCTTCCTGACCGGAACGGGCGTCTTCGATCCGCTGAAGCGCCACTACGACGACGTCGCCTTCACCGCCGGGGTCAACTGGCAGTTCCGCCCCGACCAGGGCGTGTTCATCCGCTACACCGACGCCTTCCGCCTGCCCTCGCTGGGCGATTTCATCACCAGCCCGACCCGGACCGACGCCCGGATTCAGGACATCACCCTGGCCGAGGGCGGCTACAAGCTGTCGCTGGACGCCATCGACGTCTACGCGACCGCATTCTACACCCGCTTCGAGCCGTTCGGCTTCGGCGAGACGGTGTTCGATCCGATCAGCGGAAATTTCGTCAGCCGCACCGCCTTCACCACCACCGAGACCTTTGGCCTGGAGCTGGACGGCGAATGGCGACCGGCGCGCTGGTTCGACATGCGCTTCAACGCCACCTTCCAGCGGCCCGAGTTCGAGAGCTTCGTGTTCACCGAACTGGTCGGCGGCGCCCTGGTCACCCGCGATTATTCCGGCAACCGCCTCGTCCGTGTGCCGGAGGAGAGCTACCGCCTGATCCCGGCGGTGAATCTCCTCGACGACGCCCTGCGCCTGGAGCTGGACATCCAGCGCTACGGCGACCGCTTCTCGGACGCGGCCAACTCGGTCAGCCTGCCGGCCTATACGATCCTGAACGCCAACCTGCGCTACGATGCGACGCCCAGCATCTCGCTGTACCTGCACGGCGCCAACCTGACGAACGAGATCGGGCTGACCGAGGGGAATCCGCGGGCGGGCCAGTTCCAGAGCGGCGACGCCGGCGCGCGGTACTATACCGCCCGGCCGGAGCTGGGCCGCTCGTTCCGCGCCTCGATCCTGTACCGCTTCTGATGGCGCGGCGCGGCCTGACGAACCTGGTCCGGGTCCTCACGGCCACGGCGCTGCTCGGCCTGCCGGGCGGCGTCGCGGCGCAGGACGTGGTGCTCCGTGGCGAACTGACCGGGGCGGACCATCAGACCTATCGCGAAGTCCCCTTCGAGGTGCCGGCCCGGACCGGCCGCATCACCATCGAGGTCGTTTACACCGGCCGCGAGGCGCGCACGACGGTGGACCTGGGCCTGCGCGATCCGGAGCGCTTCCGGGGGTGGTCGGGCGGCAACAAGGCGCGCTTCACGGTCTCGGCCGAGGAGGCCACGCCATCCTACCTGCCGGGCGCCCTGCCCGCCGGGACTTGGAGCCTGGTCCTGGGCGTGCCGAACATCCGCCAGACCACCCACTCGACCTACGAAGCCCGGATCTGGTTCGCCGGTGACGGTGAAGCGTTCCCGGGCTTCGCCGAGGCGCCGTTGCGGACGGGACCGGGCTGGTATCGGGGCGACCTTCACAGTCATACCGGGCATAGCGACGGGTCCTGCCAGCCCAGCAGCCGGCGCGGTCAGACGGACGGGGCGACACGCGTCCCCTGCCCGGTCTTCCGCACCGTCGAGGCGGCGGCGGAGCGCGGCCTGGATTTCATCGCCGTCACCGACCACAACACCACGTCGCACGCCGAGGCCCTGCGGGAACTGCAGATCGGTTTCGACGACCTGCTGCTGATCCCCGGGCGAGAGATCACCACCTTTCAAGGCCACGCCAACATCTTCGGGCCGACCGCCTTCGTCGACTTCCAGGTCGGCAGCCCGCGCGCGCCGACGATGAACGCCGTGATCGACCAGGTGGCGGCGCTGGGCGGCGTCTTCTCGGTCAATCACCCGGCCTCGCCGTCGGGCGAGGCCTGCATGGGGTGCGGCTGGACCGCGCCCGAGACGGACTGGAACCGTGTCCAGGCGGTCGAGGTCGTCAACGGCGGCTCGATGCGCGCCCTCGGCGGTCAGGCGGAAACGCCGCTCTCGGGCATCCCCTTCTGGGAAGGGCTGCTGAACCAGGGCCACCGCCTGACGGCGATCGGCGGCAGCGACAATCACGACGCCGACCTTCCGCCCGACACGCCCTCGGCGATCGGCCGTCCGACGACGGTCGTCTGGACCGAAGCGCTTTCGCAGCCGGCGCTACTTGAAGGCCTGGCTTCCGGGCGCGTCTTCATCGACCTGGACGGCGACGCCAGCCGGTCCCTGGAGTTCTCGGCCCAGGCCGACGGAACGCGGGCCGAGATGGGCGGGACGCTGGCCGTCCGGCGCTCCGCCCGCTTCACCGTCCGGGCAGGCGGCCTGCAAGGCGGCCGGATCGAGGT
Source organism: Brevundimonas sp. CURTG3B2_SDJG (assembly GCF_057364705.1). Taxonomy (NCBI): domain Bacteria; kingdom Pseudomonadati; phylum Pseudomonadota; class Alphaproteobacteria; order Caulobacterales; family Caulobacteraceae; genus Brevundimonas; species Brevundimonas sp. CURTG3B2_SDJG. The sequence goes on along the minus strand of NZ_JBNFOJ010000009.1, from coordinate 8,956 downwards.
CGTCCGCGACGGCCGGACGACGGGCGTCGCCTTGCCGCCTCTGACCGCCGAGGTCGATGAGCGTGTTTTCGACCTTCCCATAGACGGCGCCCGCAGTTGGGTGCGGGTCAATGTGCGCGACGGCGCCGGACGGTTGATCCTGGTCGGCAACCCCATCTATCTGAATCGCTGAAGCCGGGTCCCTTCACGTTTCGGCCTTGATTTGCGGCTAGGCGACGTCCAGTCCAACGCCGACGCGCGCTGACCTTCGCGCCGTTGCGCACTTATCGGACCCTGCCATGCCCTTCCCCGCCAGCCATCCGGCGCTCGACCGCGCGCTTTCCGAACGCGGCTACGCCGAGCCCACCCCGGTTCAGGCCGCCGTGCTGGAGGCCGAGGAAGGCCGCGACCTGCTGGTCAGCGCGCAAACGGGATCGGGCAAGACCGTCGCCTTCGGCCTGGCCCTGGCCCCCACCCTGCTGGGCGAGGCCGAGCGCTTCGCCGACAACGCCGCCCCGGTCGCTCTGGTCATCGCCCCGACGCGCGAACTGGCCCTGCAGGTCTCGAAGGAGCTGGAGTGGCTGTACGCCAACACCGGCGCTCGCATCGCCACCTGCGTCGGCGGCATGGACCCGCGCGCCGAGCGCCGGGTGCTGGACCGCGGCGCCGCCATCGTGGTCGGCACCCCCGGCCGCCTGAAGGACCACATCGAGCGCGACGCCCTGGACCTGTCGGAGCTGAAGGCCGTCGTCCTCGACGAGGCCGACGAGATGCTGGACATGGGCTTCCACGAAGACCTGACCTTCATCCTCGACCAGGCCCCGGCCGAGCGCCGGACCCTGCTGTTCTCGGCCACCATTGCGCGCGACATCGCGGAACTCGCCAAGACCTATCAGCGCGACGCGATCCGCATCGACACCACCAACAAGAACGCCGCCCACGGCGACATCGAATATCGCGCCATCCGCATCGCGCCGAACGAGATCGAGCACGGCGTGGTCAACGTCCTGCGCTATTTCGAAAGCCCCGGCGCCCTGGTGTTCGCCAACACCCGCGAGCGGGTGAAACACCTCACCGCCTCCCTGCGCGAGCGCGGCTTCTCGGTCGTTGGCCTGTCCGGCGAGTTGACCCAGTCGCTGCGGTCGGAGGCGCTGCAGGCCCTGCGCGACGGCCATGCGCGGGTGTGCGTGGCCACCGACGTGGCGGCGCGCGGCCTGGACCTGCCCGACCTGGGCCTGGTCATCCACGCCGAGATCCCGGTCAACAAGGCTACCCTGCTGCACCGTTCGGGCCGCACCGGCCGCGCGGGCAAGAAGGGCGTCTCGGTGCTGATGGTCAGCTACACCCGCCGCCGCAAGGTCGAACTGATGCTGCAATCGGCTTCGATCAAGGCGGAATGGTCCGCCGCGCCCTCCGCCGAGGCCATCCTGGCCAAGGATCAGGAGCGCATGCTGACCGATCCGGTGCTGATGGCGCCGGCCGACGAGGACGCTCTGGAGATGGGCCGCCAGCTGCTGGAGCGGACCTCGCCCGAGCACGTGGCCGCCGCCCTGATCCGCCTGTACCGCGAGAAGCTGCCGCCGCCGGAAGACGTTCACGACGACGAGAGGATGGCGCGCGCCCAGGCGTCAGGCCGCAACGATCGGGGTCAGCAGGACGGCCCGCTGGTCGACTTCGCCCGCGGCGGCGAGATGAGCTGGTTCAAGGTCAACATCGGCCGCGAGAAGAACGCCGATCCCAAGTGGTTGCTGCCGCTGATCTGCCGCCTGGGGCACATCACCAAGCGGGACGTCGGCTCGATCAAGATCTTCGATCGCGAGACCAAGTTCGAGATCACCAAGGACGCCGAGGCCAAGTTCCGCGCCGCCCTGACCCAGCCCAATGACGAGGGCGTGACCATCGGTGACGCGGTCGCCCCGGCGCCGGCGAGAAGAGCCTGCGCAAATGGGACAAGCCCGCTGGCGGCGACGATCGCGCGCCGCGCGGCGACAAGCCGTTCCGCAAGCCGCGTCCGGAGGGCGAGGGCTCCAGGAAGCCAATGGGCCCCGCGCACCGACGCGACGCGCCCAGGAAACCGTGGAAGGCCCGCGAGGACCGAGCCGAGGGCGACGCGCCGAAGAAGCCGTGGACGCCCCGCCCCGACCGTGACGCCGCCCCGGCCGCGAACACGGGCGAGACTGGCGGCAAATGGGTCAAGCGGACCAAGGACGGTCCGACGCCCGCCGGCAAGAAGCCGTGGGTAGACAAGCCCAGGGGCGACAAGAAGCCTTGGACGCCCCGCGGCGAGGGCTCGGCGACCGCCGGCGACCGCCCGTGGACCGGCAAGCCGAAGCCGGGCTTCAAGCCCAAGGCGGGCGCCAAGCCGTTCAAGGGCAAGCCCCCGCGCGGCTGACGCGCGGGCCCCGATTGCGGTCTTCCTGACCAAGACATTCAGACGACGACAAGCGCGACATCGCGGGCGAGACAACCGCGACAATCCCGCGACACCGTCGACAAGCGAGACAAGCGCTCGCCCTCGGCCCTCGCGGCGGAGGATTGCGCGCCGCCTGTAACCGTTTACGGTGACCGCAAATCAAGAAGCTGCGGGGCAGGAACAGATGGCGGACGTCCGGTTGACCGGCGTGACCAAGCGGTTCGGGACGACCGAGGTGCTGAAGGGGATCGACCTGGAGATCGGCGACGGCGAGTTCGTCGTCTTCGTTGGCCCCTCGGGCTGCGGGAAGTCGACCCTGCTGCGCACCATCGCCGGCCTGGAGGAAGTCTCGGGCGGCGAGATCGCGATCGGCGGGCGCACCGTCAATGACCTGTCGCCGTCGGACCGGGGCATCGCCATGGTGTTCCAGTCCTATGCGCTCTACCCGCACATGACCGTCTACGAGAACATGGCGTTCGGCCTGAAGCTGGCCAAGGCCGAGAGGGCCGAGATCGACCGGCGCGTGCGGGCCGCGGCCGAGACGCTGAACATCACCGACTATCTGGACCGCAAACCCAAGGCCCTGTCCGGAGGCCAACGCCAGCGGGTCGCGATCGGGCGCGCCATCGTGCGCGAGCCCCAGGTCTTCCTGTTCGACGAGCCCCTGTCCAACCTGGACGCGGCGCTCAGGGTGCGGATGCGCTACGAGTTCGCCAGCCTGCACGAGCGGCTGAAGACGACCATGGTCTATGTGACCCACGACCAGGTCGAGGCCATGACCCTGGCCGACCGGATCGTGGTGCTGAACAGCGGCGTGATTGAGCAGGTCGGCGCCCCGATGAAGCTGTACGAACGGCCCCGCAACCTATTCGTCGCCGAGTTCATCGGCAGTCCGAAGATGAACCTGATGCCGGCCGAGATCGTGTCCGCGACGGCCAAGGGGGCGACGGTGAAGACCGCGGGAGGAGACGCCATCTCGGTCGCCGTCGACGCCTCGAGCGCCAACGTCGGCGACAAGGTCACCCTCGGGATCCGGCCCGAGCATATCGCCCTGGGAGGCCAGGACGGCGGGATCGCCGCTCATGTGACCTTCGCCGAGACGCTGGGTCACGCGACCTACGCCTACGCCAACTACGGCGAGACCGCCCTGACCGTGCAGCTGCCCGGCGATGTGCGGCCGGAGGCGGGCAAACCCCTGACGCTGACGATTCCGGCCGGGCAGGCGCACCTCTTCAACGCCGGCGGTCTCGCCTTTCCGCGAGTCTGACGGTCCTGGCCGTCCCACGTGCAAAGGCGGCGGGATGGATGACATCTCCGGCATTAAGAACACCCTTCGGTTGACCCTCTCGCAATCCATGCTGGTGTCATGGCGGGCATTTTCGCCCTGCAGGGAGGATACCGATGAAGACCATCGTGAAACTCGCCGCCGCCGCGGCCTTGGCTCTGGCCAGCGCTTCCGGGCCGGCGATCGCGGCGCCGCCGACCGCGGCCGCTTCGGGGCCCTGGGCGACTGTCGCCTACCTGGTGAACGGCCAACTCGTGGGCGGCGCGAAGTTCTATTGTGACAGCGACCCTGTCGCCTGGGGAAACACAACGACCTTCGACACCGCAGTCTGGGCCCATTTCTACATGTGCCCCTGAAGCGGCCCGGCGCGGCGCTCTTCTTGCGGGGAGCGCCGTGTCCGTTCCCGGAAGATCTTTCCCTCGATCCGACGCCCGCATGTTGCATCGCACAAGCGGAGCCTTCTAGATGGGCGGATGCCCTCCCCGGCCACCCTCACCATCGACCTGAACGCGCTCGCCGCGAACTTCCATACGCTGCAGGCGGCCGGCGGCGCGCCCGTGCACCCGGTCGTCAAGGCCGACAGCTACGGCCTGGGCGCCGCGGCCTGCGCCCGTCGGCTGATGAGCGAGGGCGCTCGCACCTTCTTGTCGCGAGGGCCTCCGAAGGCGTGGCGTTGCGCGAGGCCCTGGGCGCGGCCCCCCAGATTTATGTCCTGGACGGCTGCGCGGCGGGACGCGCCGGCAAGCTGAAGGCGGCCGACCTGCGGCCGGTGCTCAACACCGCGGCTCAGTTGACGGAGTGGCGCGAGGCGGGCGGCGGCGCCTGCGGACTGCAGATCGACACCGGCATGAACCGCCTGGGCTTCCGGCCCGAGGACGCGCCGGAGCCCTTCGAAGGTCTGGCGATGGTGCTGAGCCATCTGGCCTGCGCCGACGATCCCGCCGAACCGATGAACGCCCGCCAGAGGGACGCCTTCGCCGCTGCGGCGACCCGCTATCCCGGCGCGATCCGCTCGTTCGCCAATTCCGGCGGCGTCTTCCTGGGTCCGGACTACGCCTTCGATGCGCTGAGACCGGGGATATGCCTGTACGGCGGCGGCCCGGAAGGGCGGCCCGACCCCCGCATCCGGCCGGTGGCGACCTTGTCGGCCGAGGTGCTTCAGGTGCGCGAGGTGCCGTCAGGCGAGACCGTCGGCTATTCGCGCGGCTTCCAGGCCGGCGAGCCGGCGCGGATCGCGACCTGCGCGACCGGTTACGCCGACGGCGTGCTGCGCAGCTATAGTCCTCGCGGCCAGGCCTTCCTGGGCGGCGCGCTAAGGCCGATCGTCGGCCGGGTTCGATGGATGTCTGCGCGGTCGACGTCACCGGCCTGGACGTCGCCGTAGGCGACCGCGCCGAGCTGTTCGGCCCCAATCGGATGCTGGACCACGCCGCGACGGCGGCCGGGACCATCGCCTACGAACTGCTGACATCCGTCACCGCGCGTGTGCCCCGGGTCTACGTCGGCTAGCGCCCGACGCTCGAGCGTTCGTCCTTCACCACCTCGCCGCCCTTGACCACCACCGCGACCGTCTCCAGGGCGCGGACGTCCGCCAGGGGATCGCCGGCCACCGCGATCAGGTCGCCGTAGCGGCCGACGGCGATCGCGCCGACGTCTCGTTCCATCCCCAGCGCCTGGGCGGCGTTCCAGGTCGCGGCGCGGATCGCCTCGGCCGGGGTCATGCCGTACTCGACCATCACGGCGAACTGGCGTGCGTTCTGCCCGTGCGGAAAGACGGCGGCGTCGGAGCCGAACACCATGCGCGCGCCCGCCCTGTGGGCGGCGCGGAAGTTGTCGCGCTGGATCTGGGCGACCTCGCGGTCCTTGCGCAGATTGTCCTCGGTCACGCCGAACTCGGTTCCCGTCGCCTGGGTGAAGTCGGTGTTGAAGATGTCCATCGACAGCCACGTCCCTCGCTCGACCGCCAGCCGAATGCCCTCGGCGTCGATCATCGAGGCGTGCTCGATCGTGTCGACCCCCGCCCGGATCGCGTCGCGGATGCCGGACGCGCCGTGGGCGTGGGCGGCGACCCTCAGACCCCACATATGGGCTTCGTCGGCGACGGCGGTCATCTCCGCCAGGGTCATCTGCTGCTGGCCGGGTTCGGTGTTGCGCGAGAAGACCCCGCCGGTGGCGCAGATCTTGATCACCCGGGCGCCGTACTTGCGCACCTCGCGCACGCTGTGACGGGCCGCATCCACGCTGTCGGCGTTGTAATCGTTGGCCACGGCCAGGGAGCGCGGCAGGCCGGTGGCGTCGCAGTGGCCGCCGGTCGCGCCGAACGCCGCGCCCGCGGGGATGACGCGCGGACCGACGACGAAGCCCGCCTCGATGGCCTGCATCAGGGCGACGTCGGCGAACTGCGGCCCCCCCAGATTGCGCACGGTGGTGAAGCCGGCGTCCAGGTTGGCCCTTGCATTGGGAACCTGCAGCACGGTCTCGAAATCGTCGGCGTATTCCAGAACCCGGAAGCCGGAGACATACGGCGTGGCCGCCAGATGGACGTGCATGTCGATCAGGCCGGGCAACAGCGTCATGCCCGGCAAGTCCAGGCGTTCGGCGTCAGCCGGCAAGGTTTCGGGAACGGAGGTCCCGACCGAGACGATGCGACCGTCCGTGACCACGACCACCGGTTTGTCGACATATCGCCCCCGCTCGACATCCAGCAGGCGGGCGCCGGTGACGACCAGGGTCTCGGCCAGAACGGGCGCGGGCGCGGCCAGCGTCAGAACGGAGGCGGCGGCCGCGAGAGCCAGTGGTTTGAACATGCGCGAGTCTCCCCTGTGCGGGGAGGCTGGCATGTGGGCGGTGGGCGGCAACCGGGCCGGACGGGGGATCCGGCCCGACGGTCCCTATCAGGCGCCGTAGGCCCCGGCCGCGCCGGCGGCCATGGCTCCAGTGACCAGCACGCCGGCGCCGATCATGCCGATGACCATGCCGGCGACGCCCATGATCACCGCGATGATCACGACCACGACCAGGGTGTAGATGATCGCCTTGTCCTGCGGCGAACCCATCACCTGCTTCAGGCCGAGATACAGCAGGTAGATGCCGTAGAGGCCCGCGATGAGGGCCAGCAGGCCGCCCACGGCCGGAATCAGGGCCAGGAAGCCGCCGACCCAGCTGGCGGTCATCGAATAGACCGCGACCTTCATGGCCTGGAGACGGTTGGCCTGGGCCCCGAAGCTGGAAGCCAGGCCGTCTATGATCAGGCCGAGGACGAAAACAGAGACCAGGTTCAGGATCCAGCTGAGCACGGCGATGATGAGCGCGCCCACGAATATGCCGCCGACGCCCAGCGGCCCGGCCATGCCGACGAACAGCAGCGTCGAGAGCAGGACACAGATCGGCGGGATCAGCGACAGGGGGATGGCGTAGCCGGTGAAGAGCGATCGGGTGTCGGTCGTTTCGCCCTTGATGGCCTCCCACTCCGAGGTCGGTCGGGTCAGGATGCCGACGACGCGATTGACGAGGTTGGGATTGATCGCAGGCGGATTGTCGGTCACGGAAAGCTCCAGGCATGGGGCGGCCGGCGGCGCCGGGCCAGCTGAACAGCAACGACAGGGCAAATGGCTACGGCACAGCTTGGTTCCCATCGAAGCCGTGAACGGTGCGCTTTAACCTGAGATCCGACCGATTCTGACGTAGGTCCGGGTGACAAGAAGCGGCGGCGAGCGGCCGCGATGGGAACGAGTCATGGCCAGAGACGGCGCGATCTATGTCTGTCAGTCCTGCGGGGCGGTGCACGGAAAATGGTCCGGCCAGTGCGGCGCCTGCGGACAATGGAACTCGATCGTCGAGGAGAGCCGGTCGGCCCCGCCCGGGGCGATGAAGCCCGCCGCCGGCGGCCGGGCGCGGGGTCTGAACTTCGAGACCCTGCAGTCCGACACGCCCGAGCCGCCGCGCATCATCACCGGGGTGGCCGAGTTCGACCGGGTCTGCGGCGGCGGCGTGATGCCGGGCTCCGCGATCCTGCTGAGCGGCGATCCCGGCGTGGGCAAATCGACCCTGCTGCTGGACGTCGCCGGCCGCGCGGCCATGGCCGGCCGCCGCGTCGCCTATATCTCGGGCGAGGAGGCCGTCGAACAGATCCGATCCCGCGCCCGGCGGATGGGACTGGAGAAGGCCCCGGTCGAACTGGCCTCGGCGACGGCGCTCAGGGAGATCCTGGGCACGCTGAAGCGCGAGCGGTTCGACATCGTCATCATGGATTCGATCCAGACCCTCTGGTCGGACGCCCACGAGGCCGGCCCCGGCTCGGTGACCCAGGTGCGAGCCTGCGCCGGCGAGATGGTGCGGCTGGCCAAGACCCAGGGCGTGGCGGTCGTTCTGGTCGGCCACGTCACCAAGGACGGCCAGGTCGCGGGCCCACGCGTGGTCGAACACATGGTCGACGCCGTCCTGAGCTTCGAGGGCGAGCGCGGCTATCCGTTCCGCATCCTGCGCGCCGGCAAGAACCGCTTCGGCGCCACCGACGAGATCGGCGTATTCGAGATGGGCGACGCCGGCCTGCGCGAGGTCGCCAACCCCTCCGCCCTGTTCCTCGGCGAGGGCAAGGACCGGGCGCCCGGCGCGGCGGTCTTCGCCGGCATCGAGGGGTCGCGCCCGGTGTTGGTGGAGATGCAGGCCCTGGTCTCCAAGTCCGCCTACGGCACGCCGCGCCGCGCCGTGGTCGGCTGGGACACCGGCCGGCTGGCCATGGTGCTGGCCGTACTGGAAGCGCGCTGCGGGCTCGGGTTCGGCGACCAGGACGTCTATCTGAACGTGGCCGGCGGCCTGCGGATCAACGAGCCCGCGGCGGATCTGGCGGCGGCGGCGGCCTTGATCAGCTCGGCCACCGACACACCCCTGCCGCAAGGCTGCGTGGTGTTCGGCGAGATCAGCCTTTCGGGTGAAGTGCGCGCCGTCGGCCGAGCCGAGGCCCGGCTGCGGGAGGCGCAGAAGCTGGGCTTCGACCTGGCCCTGTCCCCGCCCCTGACGGTCAAGGGCCGGGGAGTGAGGACCGCCTCGGTCAGTCGCCTGTCGGAAGCGGTCGATAGAATCTCGCAGAACCGCTACGGTGACGCCCGATAGGCGCCCTCCCCCCGCGTCCGGCGCCCGTCGACATCGATCAGTCGAAACCTTCCATATGGAGCGACCGGCGTAATGGCTTCCAAGACTCTCGTGATCACCGCCTTCGCGGCGGCCCTGCTGGCCGGCTGCGGCCAGAACGCCGACAAGGCCGAGCCCGCCGCGGACCG
>NZ_JBNFOJ010000008.1:0-23033 GCF_057364705.1 Brevundimonas sp. CURTG3B2_SDJG | reverse complement strand
CGACCCGGCCGCCACCACCCCGGCTCCTGCCGCTGACGCCGCCGCCCCGGCCGCCCGACGCCGCCGCTGAAGAAGCCGCTCCGGCGGAAGGAAGGCGGCGCTCACAAAGCTGACCGTCGCGACCATGTTCATGGACGCGGACATCGTTGTTAAGGTCGTGATGATCGGCCTGGTGCTCGCCTCGGTCTTCTCGTGGACCCTGCTGCTCATCAAGCTGTTCGAGTTCGGCTCGCTGAACCGCTCCACCGACCGCTTCCTGGAAAACTTCCGCGGCGCCCGCACCATCGCCGACATGCGCAAGGTGGCGACCTCGGACGAGTTCGAAGGCAACCCGCTGGCCGACATGGCCGCCGCGGCGACCGACGAAATCGAACTGTCGCGTCAGGCCGGCCTGTCGGTCACCGGCGACCACCGCGACTCGGCCCTGCTGCGCGCCCAGACGGCCGTGGCGGCGGTTCAGTCCGGTCTGGCCAAGCGCCTCTCGGGCGGCCAGCAGTTCCTCGCCTCGGTGGGTTCGACCGGTCCGTTCATCGGTCTGTTCGGCACCGTGTACGGGATCATGAACTCCTTCATCGGCATCGCGAACACCAACACGACCAACCTGGCCGTCGTCGCCCCCGGCATCGCCGAGGCCCTGCTGGCCACCGGCATCGGTCTGTTCGCCGCTATCCCGGCGGTTATCTTCTACAACTACTTCAACACGCGCATCGCGGCCTACGGCACCCGTTCGGACGGCTTCAACGCCGAGCTGATCAACGCGATCTCGCGTAACCTCGACAAGGGGGCGTAAGCAGCATGGCCGCCAAACTTTCAGGCGGCGGCGGCGGCAAGTACGCCATCGAGCAGAACAGCGAGATCAACGTCACGCCGTTCGTGGACATCATGCTTGTCCTGCTCATCATCTTCATGGTGGCGGCTCCGCTCGCCACCGTGTCGGTGGAGGTCAAACTGCCGCGCGCGGTCGCACCGCCGCAACAGAACCCGCCCAAGCCGTTCTACGTGTCCATCCAGGATGACGGGTCGGCCTACATCGGGGACGATCAGGTCGACATCACCTCGGTCGGCAGCGAACTGTCGGGCCTCATCGGCAACAAGCCGCCGTCGGACGAGCGTATCTTCATCCGCGCGGACCAGCAGACCCGCTACGGCGACTTCATGCAGGTCATGAACTCCCTCCAGGATCACGGCTTCTACAGCGTGGCCCTGGTCGGCGAAGACCAGTCGACGAAGTGAGGACCGGTGAACCATGACAGACGTTGAATATCACCGCAGTCGCTACGACCCGCCGAAGCCCAAGGGTTTCATGGGCGTCCCTCCGGGGGTGCTGCTGGTCAGCCTTCTGGTCGTTTCGATCCTGTTCGCCCTGCTGGCGTTCTACTTCGTCAACATGCAGTTCAAGCTGCGTGAGGTGAGGTACAGCGACGACGCCGTCGACGTGGAGATCATCGAGCCGGTTCCGCCGCCTCCGCCTCCGCCGCCGCCGCCGCCGCCGCCGGACACGCCTCCGCCGCCCAAGCTGCAGGTTCGCGTTCCCGCTCCGGTCGTGACCACGACTCCGCCTCCGCCGGTCTATATCGAGCCGACGAAGAAGGAAGAACGGGTCGAGTACTCCGGTCCTCCGGTGGTCGTCCCCGGACCGCCGCCGCCTCCGGCTCCGCCGGCTCCGCCGCGGCCTTCGGTGATCCGCAACCCGTCGTGGGCCCGTCAGCCCTCGGTGGAGTTCCCGGAACGCGCCCAGGCGCGTGGGATCGAAAGCGGCCGGGTCTCGCTGAACTGCCTGGTGAACCCGAACGGCAGCATGACGGATTGTCGGATCGAGTCCGAAGATCCGGCCGGCGCCGGGTTCGGCCAGGCCGCTCTGGCCGGTGCGCGTCGCGCTCGCGTTTCGCCTCGCGAGGTCGACGGTGCGGCTACGGGCGCCCGAGTGACCTTCTCGATGCGGTTCGTTCCGCCGGCGGACTAAGGTCCGACGACAAACAGACCACGGAACGCCCTGGAGGAGACTCCGGGGCGTTTTCGTTTTCGCAGGGGAGCGATCGTCGGCGGATCGCGTTAGGAACGGCGAAGCTTCAACGCAGAAGGTGGGCCATGACCCGTTCGTTCCTCGTCTCCCTCCTGGTCGGAGGCGTCGCCCTGTCGGCCTGCGCCTACAATGAGACCCTGGGTCGGAACCAGTTCCTCATCGTGGACGACAGCGCCCTGACGCAGCAGGCGGACGCGGCCTGGAGCCAGGCGCTGAGGACCCAGAGGACCTCGTCCGACGCCGCGGCCAACGCCCGCATCCAGCGGGTCGGCGACCGGATCGTCCAGGCCGCCGGCCTCAGCGACCGGCGCTGGGAATATGCGGTGTTCGTCAATCAGAGTCCGAACGCCTTCGTATTGCCGTCGGGCAAGATCGGGGTGACGACCGGCCTGCTGAACCTGGTCCGCAACGACGACCAGCTGGCGGCGGTGCTGGGGCACGAGGTGGGCCATGTGGTCGCCCGGCACGCGGCCGAGCGCTATTCGACCAGCGCGGCCACGGGGCTGATCCTGAGCGGCGTGCAGAGCGCGGCGGGCGACTACGCCCAGGCGGCGGGGGCGGTCGGTGGCTTGGGCGCGCAGCTGGGCGTCCTGCTGCCGTTCTCGCGCCGGGACGAGCTTGAGGCCGACCGGCTGGGCGTGGACTACATGCAGGCGGCCGGCTACCGGCCGACGGAATCGATCGCGCTCTGGCGGCTTATGCAGCAGCAGCGGCAGACCTCGACGCCGGAGTTCGCCTCGACCCACCCGTCGGACAGCGCCCGGATCGCGGCGCTGGAGCAGTACATCACGGGCCGCGGCTGGAACTGAGGACACGCCCGGAGGCCGGCGGAGAATAATCCGCCTCGGCCCGCTTGATCACCGGGGCGGGGGCGGCTACAGACGCCGCTCGCGCGGATACGTGCAGCCTTAGCTCAGCTGGTTAGAGCGCCGGTTTGTGGAGCCGGAGGTCCTCAGTTCGATCCTGAGAGGCTGTACCATCCCCCCGCCACACGGAGGGACCCGGCATGACCGACGCGCAGCCCGCCTGGGACCCCGCACAATACGGACGCTTCGAGGCCGAGCGCGATCGCGCTGCCCTGGACCTTCTGCTGCGCCTGCCGGAAGACCTGGAGCCGCACGAGATCTGGGACCTGGGATGCGGCGGGGGCCAGCACGCGGTCCTGCTCAAGCGCCGTCATCCCCAGGCCCGGGTGCACGGCATGGATTCCAGCGCCGCCATGCTGGAGCAGGCTCGGGCGCTCGACGCCGACGTCGACTGGCGTGAGGGGGACATCGCGGCCTGGACGCCGGAGCGTCCGGCGGACCTGATCCTGGCGAACGCCTCGCTTCAGTGGCTGCCCGACCACGCCGCCCTGCTGCGCCGGCTGACCGGCGCGCTGGCCCCCCGGCGGCGTTCTGGCTGTGCAGATGCCGCTGGCGTGGGACACCCTGCATCACCGGACGATGAGGCGGATCGCCGCCGCCGGCCCGTGGGCCGGCCGCCTCGAAGACCGCGAGACGATCCAGGCCCTGCTGTCGCCCGACGCCTATTACGACGTGCTGGCCGAGGCGTGCGGAGAGGTCGACATCTGGTCGACCACCTACCTCCACGCCCTGAGGGGCGCCGACGCCGTCCTGGAGTGGATGAAGGGGACGGCCCTGCGGCCGCACCTGACGGCGCTGGCCGACGATCCTGCTATGCGGACCGCCTATCTGTCCGCCCTCGGCGCGGCGCTTTCCGAGGCCTTTCCTCGGCGACCGGACGGGGTGACGCTGCTTCCTTTTCCCCGCCTGTTCCTCGTCGCTCGCCGGCGCTGATCGGGCGGCGGCGGCGCAGCCCGGTGACCGGGCCGTCCAGCTTCAGCAAGGCGTCGTTCATGGCGCGATAGCCCGCATCGACGGCGGGACCGAAAGCTTTCCAGTCGCGGATGTCGACGCCGTCCGGCGTCGGTTGCACCAGGATGTCGGACACCGTGCGGGACCGCTCAATGTCGGCGTCGGTGGTCAGGGTGGCCGAACGCATCATGATGGAGACGATGGGCGGGCCGCGACGCCAGGCGCCGGTCGCCAGCATCCGCCAGATCGAAGGGGGATGCTCGATCAGCGCCGGATCGACCCCGCGGGTCTGGGACATGTCGATGGCGATGACCGGGCCGGAGGTCATCTGGCGCATCACCTCGGTCGGCAGGTTGTTCAGGACCGCGCCGTCGACCAGCACCTGACCGTCCATGACGATCGGGGGAAGCAGGCCGGGAATGGCGATGGAGGCCCGCATGGCCCTCCGCATCAGACCCCGGCGATGCACCTCGATCCGGCCGGCGGTCAGATTGGTCGAGACGGCGAAGAAGGGGCGCACCAGGTCCGCCATGTCGATATCGCCGTAGGCGGCCTCCAGCAGCCGCTCGACCTTCCTGGCCCGGGTCATGGCCAGCATGGGGAAGGTGATGTCGGACAGGGGGTCGCTGTCGACGAAGGACCGGCTGATGCGCTCCTCCAGCTCTTCCTGGGACCAGCCCAGGGCCGGGCCGGCGGCCACCACCGCGCCCATGGAGGCGCCGCCCACGAAGTCCACCGGCACGCCCGCTTCTTTGAGCGCGCGTAGGGCGCCGATGTGGGAGTAGGCCCGCGCGCCGCCGCCCGACATGACCACGCCGACCGCCGAGCCGGTGATGACGCGAGCGATCCGGGCCGCGTCGTCGGCGTCGCCCTCCATCGCCTGGAACCAGCGGCCCGGCTGGACGGCGTCGATCCACACCGAGGTGTTCGCCGGCCGAAGCATGCGCGGATCCCGGAGCAGGACCAAATCGGTCCGCCGCTGGGCGTCCAGGACGCCGGCGTGGGGCATGGGCCGGTTGGGCGGCGCCAGAAGGCACTGGCCGACCACGAAGACGCGGTCGACCTGACGCGCGCACAGGGCGGCCCAGGCCGGTTCGTCCATCTCGGCGACGTAGAGGACGAAGTCGTGGGCGTCCTCGACCCGGCTGAACCACTCCGAGGCCGACGACAGGGCGGAATGGTCGATGACCTGGCAGGTGAAGCCGTCGGCCTCGATGGCGGCGGCGACGCGCTCGACGAAGGCTCGGATCGGTCGGGGGCGGGCCGACAGGAAGCCGAAGACGCTGGGCTCGCCGCCGCCCGACCGGCGGTCGCGGGCGCGCTGGATCATCAGGCGCGACAACTCCACCATCAGGTCCGGCTCGGTGCGGGCGGCCTCGAAGAAGGCGTCGCGGGGCAGGGCCAGCACTTCGGAATCGCGCAGTGCGACGACATCGGCCGTGTGCGGGCTGCCCGCCAGCATGGCCATTTCCCCGGCCGGCTCCCCAGGGCGGATGACGCCGACGAACTGCGGCGGCTGGTCGTTGGCCTCGCGCCGGAAGACGCCCAGGCGGCCCGAACGCAGCAGGTACAGCATGTCCGACGCGTCGCCCTCGGCGAACAGAGTCTCGCCTCCGGTCAGCGCAAACCAGCTGGCGGGCGTGTTGCGTCCGCTCTCGAAGATGCGGTGCAGGGCGTCTTCCAGCCGGTCGGAGCGGACAGGGGCCATGGAGGGGCTAGGTTCTAGGTTTCAGGTTCTAGGGACGGACGACGATGCAGGCGGGAAGCATCGCCAGATATGGTTACCGAAAACCCCCAGCCTAGCCCCTAGTCCCTAGGGTCAATCGACATTCAAACCCGTCATTCCCGGCCCTGTGCCGGGAATCCATGAACACGAAAGGCGGAAGTCGAGACCTCCAAGACCTCGACCGCGATCATGGATGGCCGGGACAAGCCCGCCCATGACGGAAAGCAAGGATTTGAGAGGCGAAGCCTATCGACTGGATGTCGATTGAACCTAGCCCCTGGAACCTACCAGGCCCCCAGTTCGCGCAGTTCGCGGACCAGGTCGCCCGGCAGGTCCGTGGGCCCGACGGCGGTCAGATCGGCCGGGGCGTCCTTGGCCTCCAGATAGCGCCACCCCTGGAAAGGCCGGCGGGGCAGGGGGGCGGTGCGGATGACCCGCGAATCCAGGCGGATCTCGCACCGGCTGGCCGCGCCCTCGCCGATCGTGGAGATGTCCAGGATGGGCTGGCGGCACAGGACCACGCCCTTGATCACCCAATACAGCGACCCTCCATCCTCGAGTTCGGCGGCGCGCTTGGGGGTCATGCGGGTGGGGACGATTCGCCAGTCGCTGCGGGCGGCGTTGCGCTCCAGCGTCTCGACCTCGGACACGCCGACGCACAACTTGATCAGATTCAAGCTCATGGCCGGAGACCTAGCATCCTTCTCGTGTCATCGAAGACCCCACGGCGCGATATGGGATACGAATCCGTCCATGCGAATGCGGCGGCGGACGTTATTGGCGGGAACGATGGGGCTGGCCAGCCTGGGTCTGGCTCCATCGGCGACCGGCCAGACAGGAGCAGGACGAATGTACGGTCTCATCGGCAAGATGACTGCGCGACCGGGCCGGCGCGACACGCTGACGGCGATCCTGCTGGAAGGGCTAGGAACCATGCCCGGCTGCCTCAGCTACATCGTCGCCCACGACCCCGCGGACGCCGACGCCATCTGGGTCACCGAGGTGTGGACCGACGAGGCGGCCCATCGGGCCTCGCTGCGGGTTCCGGAGGTGCAGGCCGCGATCCAGCGCGGCATGCCCCTGATCGCGACCTTCGGAGACGCCCAGGTGACCCGTCCTGTCGGCGGCGTCGGGCTGGGCTGATCGGACTCAGTTCGCCGGAGGCGCGGCCGGCTGCTCCGTTCCGGCGGCCATGCGGGCGCCCCAGGCCTGGATCCGACCGCCCATCTCGGCGATCTCGGTTCCGCAGCGCTGGGTCTGCGCCTGCATCTCCTCCGGCGGAGTGACCTTCAGATGGTCGCCGAGGCGGTCCAGCCAGACGACGTTCGGATTTCGCCCCTCCAGGCGGCCGAGGTAGAACATGGCGGCGGCCATCAGGCCGGCGCTGGCGGCCTCGTCTTCCGTGACGTCGCTGGCCACTATGGAGGCGGCCAGGCATTGCAGGTCGGCGGTCTCCGCCGCGGAGAGGGCGGGAGCGGGGGCGGCCTGGGGCAGGGAGGAGCCTGGCGCGAAGGTCAGCGACAGGGTCGCGGCGAGGGCGGCGGCGATGAGCATCAGATGTCTCCGGCGGGCTTGACCACGGCGAGCACCGTTCCTTCGCCGACCTGTTCGCCGATCGAGACGCCGACGGTCTCGACCACGCCGTCGAACGGCGCGACCAGGGCGTGCTCCATCTTCATCGCTTCCAGCACGACGATCGGCGCGCCCTTGGCGACCGCGTCGCCGGCCACGGCTGGCGCAGCCACGATCTTGCCGGGCATCGGCGCGCGCAGCGAACCGTCGGAGACGGAGTTTCCGGCTGAGTTTCCTCCGATAGGGGAGAAGTCGAATACCGAGACGTCCCCCTTATGGAAGGTTCGGATCACTCCGTCGCCGTAAGTTGTCGGCAGTGAGTCGCCCGCCTCCAGATCGCGGTAGTCCAGCGAGGCCTCATCGACAGAGTAGTCGAAATTCCAGTCTCCGGCCCGTTCGACGATGCGAACGAGGGCTTCCCGGGGCACGCCATCCTGCCGGAACTTCAGGTGCGCCGGCCGTTGTGGGCCATTGAGCCGGAAGCCGAAGAGGTGTTCAGGCGAGGGCCCCCAGACATCGTTCTTATAAGTCGCGTCAACGAAGTCCTCGATCTTCCAGCCGAGAGCCGCGGCGAGCGGCAGATCGCTGGGCGGGGCTGGAACCAGCGCCGCCTCCTCGGCGGCGATGAAGCCGGTGTCCACGTCGCCGGCGAGAACCGGGGATGCTCCAGGCAGCGCTTCAGGAAGCCGGCGTTGGCCCGAACCGGCCACACCTCGACCTCGCCGCAGGCCTGGGCCAGGCGCGCCGCGGCGGCCTCGCGGGTGTCGGCATGCACGATCAGCTTGGCGATCATGGGGTCGTAGAACTGGCTGACCTCGCTGCCCCAGGTCACGCCGGTGTCGACGCGGATGTCGTCGGGCAGATGGAAATGCTCCAGCACGCCGATCGACGGCAGGAAACCGTTGGCCGGATCCTCGGCGTAGAGGCGCGCCTCCATTGCCCAGCCGTTCAAGGGGATGTCGGCCTGCTTGAGCGGGATCGGCTCGCCGGCCGCGACCCGGAACTGCCATTCGACCAGGTCCACGCCGGTGACGGCCTCGGTCACCGGATGCTCGACCTGAAGCCGGGTGTTCATTTCCATGAACCAGATGCGGTCGGCCTTCAGCCCGTCCGAGGCGTCGGCGATGAACTCGATGGTGCCGGCCCCCTGGTAGTTCACGGCCTTGGCGGCTCGGACGGCGGCGGCGGTGACGGCCTCGCGCGTCGCCGCGTCCATGCCCGGAGCTGGGGCCTCCTCGATGACCTTCTGGTGCCGCCGCTGCAGCGAGCAGTCGCGCTCGTGCAGGTGCACGACCGCTCCGTGGCTGTCGCCGAACACCTGCACCTCGATGTGGCGCGGGCGGGTGATGTAGCTCTCGATCAGCACGCGATCGTCGCCGAAGGACGCCTTGCCCTCGCGCCGGGCCGAGGCCAAGCCGTCGGCGAAGTCCTCGGCCCGGTCGACCTTCTTCATGCCCTTGCCGCCGCCGCCGGCGACGGCCTTGATCAGGACGGGGAAGCCGATGCGGGTCGCCTCGGCCGTCAGGGTCTCGTCGGACTGGTCCTCGCCCTGATAGCCGGGCGTCACGGGCACGCCGGCCTCGATCATCAGCTTTTTGGCGGCGTCCTTCAGGCCCATGGCCCGGATGGCGGCGGGCGGCGGGCCGATCCAGACCAGGCCGGCGGCCATGACGGCCTCGGCGAAGTCGGCGTTCTCGGACAGGAAGCCATAGCCGGGGTGAATGGCTTCCGCGCCGGAGGCCTTGGCGGCTGCCAGCACCTTGGCCGCGTCCAGATAGGATTCGCGCGCCGGCGCCGGGCCGATCAGCACCGCCTCGTCCGCCTCGCGGACATGCACGGCGTCGGCGTCGGCCTCGGAATAGACGGCGACGGTGCGGATCCCCATCGCGCGGGCGGTGCGGAAGACTCGGCAGGCGATCTCGCCGCGATTGGCGACCAGGACGGACTTGAACATGACCGCCTTCTAGCCCGCGACTCCGAGAAAGACGACGCCCAACAGGAAGAGCCCGAACCCGAGCAGGGTGAGCACGCTCAGGGCCAGGGTGCGCAGGGCGGCGCCCAACCAGCCGATCTGATAGGCTCCGCGCAGATGGACCAGGGCGTGGACCGGCGCGACCAGCATGATCAGAAAGGCCGCGATCTCTCCCAGGAACGAGGGAAGCAGGCTGCCCACCGCCATCAGCAGGGTGATGAAGCCCAGGCCGTAGAGCGACACGACCGCATGGTCGTAAAGGCTGAACCGGCGTCGCCAGGCGAACAGCAGCGCCAGGATGCCGATCGAGATCGGCACGGTGACGAACGACAGTTTGTAGGCCAGGCCCTCGATCTTGTAGCCGTAGTACTCGGGGTTCTTGGACAGCCGTTCGGCGATCCCGACCGCGCTGCGGACCGCCAGCGGCTCGTCCGCCATATCGGCCTTCAGTTCCGCCTTCTGAGCCTCCGTCAAGGGGACGCGCCGGCCGTCCACCGTCGTGGTGAACACCCCTGCGTTGCGGCTGTCCCCGAAGTTGAACACATGCCGACCCGTGAAGTTCGGGATCATGAACAGCAGGAAGACGGCGAACAGGAACAGGTGCAGCGGCTGGACGTAGCGGGTCCGCCGGCCCGCCATCCATTCACGGCTCAGCCGGCCTGGCTTCAGCGCCAGCAGCGGCAGGGTGCGCCACAGGCGGCCGTCGAAATGGGCGATGCTCTCCAGCGCCTCGTGACCCAGGTCGGTCAGGCGGTGGTGCAGATGGGCGCGCTGGCCGCAGGCGTGGCAGTACGCTCCCTCCAGCGGTGTCTGGCAATTGGCGCAGACGCCCTCGGGGGGCTCGCTTGCGCCGGTGCGCCGGGGATCGCCAGCCAAGACCTCGGCCGTGGCTCCGGCCGCCGCGACATCCGTCATATCCGCCCCCTCGATCAGCCCCCGGCGCCGAGCTTATGCGGTTCGGGGGCGCTTCGCACGCGTCAGTGCCCGCCCATCTCGTTGAAGCCGAGGTAGAGCCACAGCAGCGCCAGCAGGCCGAAGGTGAAGCTGGTCAGGACGAACAGCACGAACATCCGGGCCAGGGTGCCGAAGGTGCTGCGCTGATAGGCGCCCTTCATGTGCAGGAACAGGTGCACGGGGGCCAGCCACAGCAGCCACCAGGCCAGGGGCGTCACGATGCTCAGTCCCATGATCACGATCAGCAGCAGCAACTGGAACGACAGCGAGTGCATCGAGAAGATGACGTGGTCGAAGACGTAGAAGCGGCGGTTGAAGGCGAACAGCAGCGTCAGCATCAGGGCCGAGACCGGCAGGGCCAGAATGGCCACCCGGTGAGCCCAGATCTCCAGGATCAGATAGAAGCGCGCCGGGTCATCGCGCACGGCGTTCAGGCGAGCTTCGAACCAGTGCTCGACATTGCGCAGCTTCTCGGCGTCCGGGCCTTCCTCCATCTTCGGCGCGTCGGCGGCCTGGTCGCGGACCTGGCTGGTGACGTCCTCGGTCAGGTTGCGGCTGAAGCCGACCCAGTCTCCGCGGGCGGCGGCGATCTGGGTCTTCTTCTCGACCTCGGTCAGAGAACGTCGGCCATGACCTCCCGCTCGAACTCGGCCCTCGCCTGGGCGCCCGGATCGGCCGCCTGACCCTCGGCGGCGGCCGGCGTGTGATTGGCTTCGGCCGCGTGACGTCGGTTCTCTCCGGCCTTCATCGCCGCGTGGCCGACGAAGAAGGCGATCAGCAGGATGACCAGGAACATGCGGAACGGCGCGACCTGCGAGGCTCGCTTGCCGTCCAGATAGTCGCGAGTCAGCTGGCCGGGGCGGCGCAGCAGGTTGGGAAGCGTCGAGAACAGGCGGCCGTCCAGGTGAAGCAGGCTCTCCACCGCCTCGACCGTCAGCTTCCAGATCGATTTGTGAAAATCCTCGGCCAGCTGGCCGCACTCGTGGCAGTGCGGCCCCGCGAGCGGCGTCTGGCAGTTGGCGCACGGCGTGCCTGGAGGGATGTCGGCGTGCTCGCGCTTCCACTTCAGCCAGCCGCCCGCGGACGCCAGGCCCGCCGTCTCAAGTTCACCCGACATCACGCCCCCGCTGACTGATTCCTACTGAGCCCAGGTGGGCTTACGCTTTTCCAGGAAGGCGCGCACGCCCTCCTGGCCCTCTGCCGACACGCGGGCCCGCGCGATCCGCCGGGCCGTGTCCTCCATCAGGCCGCCGTCCAGACGGTGGCCGGCGACATGGTGCACCAGCGCTTGGCGTCGCCACGGCGCCGGGGGCGCAGGCCTTCATCGAGTCCGCGAAGGCGGTGACGAAGCCGTCGATCTGATCGGGCGAGTCCAGCACATGGCCGATCAGGCCGAACTTCAGCGCCGCGTCGGCGTCGAACAGGTCGGCGGTCATGAACAGGGCGCGGGCGGTGCGGGCGCCGACGGCCTCGACCACATAGGGGGCGATCGTCGCCGGGATCAGGCCCAGCTTCACCTCGGAGAAGGCGAAGCGGGTTCCCTTCACCGCGACGGCCATGTCGCAGGCGGCCACGATGCCGGCCCCGCCGCCCATGGCCGCGCCCTCCACGATCGCGACGGTCAGGGCCGGGATGTCGTGCAGGGCCTTGAGCATCCGCGCCAGGCCCATGGCGTCGTCGCGGTTGTCGCTCTCGGACCAGTCGGCGGCGTCGCGCATCCAGGCCAGGTCGGCCCCGGCGCTGAAGGTCCCGCCCGCGCCGCGCACGAAGACCACGCGCACGTGATCGGCGCCCTGCAGGGTCTCGAAGGCCTCGTAAAGGGCCGCGATGGTCGCCGCGTCGAAGGCGTTGCGCTTCTCCGGCCGGTTGATGGTGACGAAGACCACCCCGTCGGTGGTCGAGTCGATCCGCACCAGCCGGTCGTCGGCGTCCGGCGCCGCGCCGGCCAGCAGGGGGTGGGCGATGGCGTTGATCTCGGCGGCCTCGGCGTCGGTGATGTCGAGGGCGTCTTCGGGCTCGGGGGCGGTGGGCTCGGCCATGATGATCTCCTGCTGCTGACCGCCTATAACGCGTGACGGGCCGAACGGAATACGGAGCCGACGTCATGGCGACCAGCGCGACCGACCGCATCCGCCGCACCAGCGTGGCGAGCGTGCATGTCCACTATGTCGCCAAGGCGGAAAAGAAGGGCCGTGGGCGCGCCGAGGTGGACGAGGTGATCCGCTGGCTGACCGGCTATTCCCAAGCCCAACTGGACGCCCTGCTGGGGGCGAAGACCGATTTCGAGACCTTCTTCGCCGAAGCCCCGGCGATGAACCCGAACCGCTTCCTGATCACCGGCGTGATCTGCGGCTATCGCGTCGAGGAGATCGAGGATCCGTTCATGCGCGAGCTGCGCCATCTCGACAAGCTGGTGGACGAGGTGGCGAAGGGAAAGGCGATGGAGAAGGTGCTGCGGACGCCCTAGGTCTGATCGACATTCAGTCGATAGCCTTCACGCCGCCCGCCCCTCCTTCCCGTCATGGCCGGGCTTGGTGATCGTGGATTCTCGGCACAAGGCCAAGAACGACGGGGTTGAGTACGGATCGAACCTAGCCCCGTCAGGCCGAACCGTTCGGATCCCCGGGAGGGCAGCGCCGGACAACCGTCTCGGGCCCGTCGCCGTAGGTGAAGCTGAGGGTCTGTCGGTCATCCGACAGGATCAGCGTGCGGCTCAGCCGCTGGGTCCCCTCGAACTCCTGATACTCGACGTCGATGTTGACGCCGTCTAGCTCGGCGGGTCGTACCGCCAGGACGACGTCTCCGGCTTCGAAATAGGCGATCCCGCGGGCCTCGATGACGATATTGGTCCCGCTCTCCCAGTCGCCGCACCGGTCCAGGTCGCTGTTCCACTCGCCGTGGAAACGGACGGGAATCTCCGGTGGCGCTGGCTCCTGAGCGTGCGCCCTGACGGTGTCGGCGGTCCCAAAAGCCAGGCCGACGACCGAGGCGAAGATCGAGGCGATCCGGCGGCTCACGGCGCTACATCCGGAACACGCCGAACGTCGTCTCCGGGATCGGGGCGTTCAGGCTGGCCGAGATCGCCAAGCCCAGGACGTCGCGGGTCTGGGCCGGATCGATGACGCCGTCGTCCCACAGCCGGGCGGTGGCGTAGTAGGGGTTGCCCTCGTCCTCGTATTTCTGGCGCACCGGCGCCTTGAAGGCCTCGGCCTCCTCGGGCGTCCAAGTGTCAGCGTCGCGATGGACGGTGGCCAGCACCGCCGCGGCCTGCTCGCCGCCCATGACCGAGATGCGGCTGTTGGGCCAGGTGAACAGGAAGCGCGGCGAATAGGCCCGGCCGCACATGCCGTAGTTGCCGGCCCCGAAACTGCCACCGATCAGGACGGTGAACTTGGGCACTTCCGCCGAGGCCACCGCGGTGACCAGTTTGGCCCCGTTCTTGGCGATGCCCTCGGCCTCGTACTTGCCGCCGACCATGAATCCCGAGATGTTCTGCAGGAAGACCAGCGGGATCTTCCGCCTGCAGGCCAGTTCGATGAAGTGGGCACCCTTCAGCGCGCTTTCAGAGAACAGGACCCCGTTGTTGGCCAGGATGGCGACCGGCTGGCCCCAGATGCGGGCGAAGCCGCAGACCAGGGTCGTGCCGTACAGCGCCTTGAACTCGTCGAACTCGGAGCCGTCGACCGTGCGGGCGATCACCTCGCGCACGTCGTAGGGGGCGCGGACGTCGTCGGGGATGATGCCGTACAGCTGTTCGGGATCCAACGCCGGGGGCTGCGGTTCGCGCAGGTCGATCCCGACCGACTTCACCGTGTTCAGGTTGCCGACGATCGAACGGACGATCTCCAGCGCGTGCTCGTCGTTTTCGGCGACGTGGTCGACCACGCCCGACTTGCGGCCGTGGGTCTCGGCGCCGCCCAGCTCCTCGGCCGAGATGACCTCGCCGGTGGCGGCCTTCACCAGCGGCGGGCCGGCCAGGAAGATGGTGCCCTGGTTGCGGACGATGACGGTCTCGTCCGACATCGCGGGAACATAGGCGCCGCCGGCGGTGCAGCTGCCCATGACGCAGGCGATCTGCGGGATCGACTTCGCCGACATGCGGGCCTGGTTGAAGAAGATGCGGCCGAAATGGTCACGGTCAGGGAAGACTTCGGCCTGGTGCGGAAGGTTCGCCCCGCCGGAATCGACCAGATAGACGCAAGGCAGGTTGTTCTGCTCGGCGATCTCCTGCGCGCGCAGGTGCTTCTTCACCGTCATCGGGAAGTAGGCGCCGCCCTTCACGGTCGGGTCGTTGGCGACGATCATCACCTCGCGGCCCGAGACCCGGCCGACGCCGCAGATCATACCGGCGCCGGGCGCTTCGTCCTTGTACATGCCGTTGGCGGCCAGCTGCGACCTCCAGGAAGGGCGAGCCGGGATCCAGCAGGCGCTCCACCCGGTCGCGCGGCAGAAGCTTGCCGCGGGCGACGTGCCGGTCCCGGCTGGCGTCGGAGCCGCCGCGGGCGGCCTGGGCGACCTTCCGGCGCAGTTCGTCGCGCAGGGCGCGGTTGTGCGCGTCCAGGGCCTTGAAGGCGGCGCTATTGGGATCGATGGCGGACGTCAGCTTGGGCATGCGGCTGGTTTAGGGGCGAACCCCCCGCGCGAAAAGCCCTAGCGCCGACGGAAGACGTAACGGCAGCCCGAGCGCGGCGCGGTCTCCAGGCCGCCGAAGTAGACGCCGTCCAGAACCAGCTTGTCGTCATCCTCGAAGGCCGCCCGCCCCTCCAGCTTCAGTTCGGCCAAGGGCATGTTGCTGCGCTCGACGGTGAAGGCGATGCGGCCGGCGGCCGGGTCGAAGGCGACGGGGCCCCAATAGTCCTGCCGCACCTCGAACGGGACGAAGGTCACGGCGTAGCGGTCGTCGTCCCCGAAGCGCAGCTCGCGCAGGGGCTGGGCCGGAACGGGGCCGCCGCAGTCCACCGCCTCCTGCGACCAGAAGCCGGTCAGCACGGGTCCCTCCGACGGCGCGACCCGGAAAACGCGCCTGGAGCGCCTGGGCGCCGAGGCGGGCCCGAATCCGAATTTCCGATCCCGGGCGGACGCTCCGGGCGATCCGAACGCGGTTGGCCGGCGCATCGATCGTAACGCCCGGGTCCGAGGTTTCGATGTCGGTCAGACAGGTCAGGGGGACGGCGACGATGCCGTGCAGGCCGGTGCTGGCGCCGATCGCCAGGTCGCCGCCGGGCCGGGCGGGCGCCACTCTCAGGTTCAAGGAGACCGGATCCGCCTCGTAGGCCGAGCACGGCGGGGCGTCCTCCTGGACCGGAGCCGACGAGACAAGGGCGGCGGACAGCAGGGCGGCGATCATGCGTGAGCCTTTCGATGCGGACTCGCACGCTCGGCCAGCGATCACTGGTCGTCAACGCCTCGGAAACTGACGACGACCCCGCGATTCCGCTTATGGCGCGGCAAGGAAAGCCGGGTTGACCCCGCGCCGTCCCCGTGGCCTGTCGCCCCTCCCATGTTCGCGCTCAGCCTCCAGACCCGCTCTACCCTGAAAGACCTTCTGCACCTGGCCTGGCCGGTGGTGCTGGCGCGTATCGGCATCATGACCATGGGACTGACCGACGCGATCGTGGTCGGCAACTATTCCTCCGAACAGCTGGCCTTCCACGCCCTGGCCTGGGCGCCGCAGTCGATCGTGGTCACCACCGCCGTCGGCCTGATGGTCGGGGTGCAGGTGATGACCGCCCGCATGCGGGGCGAGGGCCGGCATCACGAGGTCGGGGCGGTCTTCCGGCGCGGCGTCGCCTACGCCCTGCAGATCGGGATCGTGGCCATGATCGGCCTGATCCTGCTGGGGCCCTGGGGGATGCGGCACGCCAACCTGGCCGACGGGCTGGGCGAGGGGGCCGGCGGGCCGCTGACCATCTTCGCCCTGTCGATGCCGGCCTATCTGGTGTCGGTGGCCGCCCAGTTCTTCCTGGAGGCCCTGCACAAGCCCAAGGCTGGCATGTGGGCGATGTGGATCGCCAACGGGGTCAACCTGGCGCTGAACCTGGTGCTGGTGCCCGACCTGCTGGGCATCGGCTGGTCCGGGGCGGCGGCCTCGGCCTGGGCGACCTTCTTCGCGCGGCTGGCGCTGGCGGCCTTCCTGGTCTGGTACATCCTGCGCCTGCCCGAGGCGCGGGCGCTGGGCGTGTTCAACAAGCCGAAGCGCGACGTGAAGGCCGAGCGCGAGCAGCGCAAGGTCGGCTACGGCGCCGGCTCGAGCTATTTCATCGAGGTCGCCGCCTTCGCCGCCATGACCTTCATCGCCGGCCAGCTGGGCGCGATGGAGACCTCGGCCTGGACGATCGTCCTCAATGTCTCGGCCATCGTCTTCATGGTGCCGCTGGGACTGTCGGCGGCCACCGCGGTGCTGGTCGGCAAGGCCTATGGGGCCTCGGACGGACCGGGGGTGATGCGGTCGGGCCTGGTCGGGATCGCCGTAGTCGCCGTCCTGGCGACGGTGATCGCCCTGGCGGTGTGGCCCGGCGCGCACTGGATGGCCTCGGCCTACAACCGCGATCCTCTGCTGCTGGCGGTCGCCGTCCCGGCGCTGGCGCTGGCGGCCCTGTTCTTCGTCACCGACGCCATCCAGGTCGTCGCCGCCCAAGCCAACCGCGCCGCGGGGGATGTCTGGTGGCCGACGATCCTGCATTTCGTCAGCTACACGGCGATCATGATGCCCCTGGGCTGGATCTTCGCCCACCGGATCGGAGTCGACGGCCTGGTCTGGGCGGTGATCGTCGCCAGCCTGGTCTCGTCGGTGCTGCTGACCGGCCGGTTCGTACGGGTGGCGCGGCGGCTGGGGAGCGGCGAGTGGCGGGCGGCGAGTGGCGAGTAATGGGCCGCTTCCGGCTTTCACCCTTGCCGTGACCCCCAACCATCGCCACTACACTCGCTTTCCTCGTCACTCGCCACACGCCACTCAACACTGATCATGTCCCGCATCCTCATCACCTCGGCGCTGCCCTACATCAACGGCATCAAGCACCTGGGGAATCTGGCGGGCTCGATGCTGCCGGCGGACGTCTGGGCGCGGTTCAAGCGGGCCCAGGGCCACGAGGTGCTCTACATCTGCGCCACCGACGAGCATGGCACCCCGGCCGAGCTGGCCGCCGCCGCCGCCGGCCAGGACGTGCGGACCTATTGCGACGAGCAGCACGACATCCAGAAGAAGGCCGGCGAGGCCTTCGGCCTGAGCTACGACTGGTTCGGCCGCTCGTCCAACGCGCCCAACCGCCGCCTGACCCAGCATTTCGCCAAGGTGCTTGAGGAGCGCGGCCTGATCGAGGAGCGGGTCGACCGGATGATCTATTCCGTCGACGACGCCCGCTTCCTGCCGGATCGCTACGTCGAAGGCACCTGTCCCCACTGCGGCCACGTCGGTGCGCGCGGGGACCAATGCGACAACTGCGGCCGCCTGCTGGACCCGACCGATCTGATCGATCCCTATTCGGCGGTGTCGGGCTCCAAGAACCTGGAGGTGCGAGACACGCGGCACCTGTACCTGCTCCAGACGAAGCTGGAGCAACCGATCCGCGACTGGATCGGGACCAAGACCGACTGGCAGACCCTGGCCCGCTCCATCGCCTACAAGCACCTGGACGAGGGCCTGATCGACCGCGGCGTCACCCGCGACCTGAAGTGGGGCGTGCCGGTGGTCGGTCCCGACGGCGGCCCGCGGCCCGGGATGGAGGGCAAGGTCTTCTACGTCTGGTTCGACGCCCCCATCGAATACATCGGCGCCACCGAGGAGTGGGCCGAGGCTACGGGTCGATCCTGGCGGGACTGGTGGCGCACCGACGAAGGCGCCGAAGACGTCCGCTACGTCCAGTTCATGGGCAAGGACAACGTCGCCTTCCACACCGTCAGCTTCCCCGCGACCATCCTGGGCTCGGGCGAGCCGTGGAAGACCGTCGACACGCTCAAGGCCTTCAACTGGCTGAACTGGTATGGCGGCAAATTCTCCACCAGCCAGAAGCGCGGCGTCTTCATGGACCAGGCGCTGGAGTTGCTGCCGGCCGACTACTGGCGCTGGCATCTGACGGCCTATGGGCCTGAGCATTCCGACGCGGCCTTCACCTGGGAGCAGTTCCAGTCGACGACGAACAAGGACCTGGCCGACGTATTAGGCAATTTCGTCAATCGGATCGTGAAGTTCGCGGAGTCCAAGTTCGACGGGGTCGTCCCCGACGGCGGCGAGCCGGGGCCGCTGGAGGCCAAGCTCGAAGCGGACGTCCGCGCCGGAATCGCCGAGGCGACCGAGCATTTCGAGGCCATGGAGTTCCGCAAGGCCGCCCAGGCGCTCCGCGCCGTCTGGGTGCTGGGCAACGAATATCTGCAGGAAGCCGCGCCCTGGACGGCCTACAAGACCGACGTCGAACGCTCGGCGGTCGGCGTCCGCACGGGCTTGAACCTGGTCGCCCTGTTCGCGCGGCTGGCGGCGCCGGTGATGCCGTTCTCGGCCGCGCGAATCGCCGCCTCGGTGGGCGCCAACGACCTGACCTGGCCCAAGGCCGACGAGCCGTTGCTGGACGCCCTGCCGCGCGCCGGCCGGTGGCGGTGGGGCGGGGTGCTGTTCACCAAGATCGAGGACGCCCAGGTGGCCGAGTGGTCCGAGCGCTTCGGCGGGGCGGAGGCCTAATGACGCCAGCGCTGGCCCGGCTAGACGAGGCGGCGCTCCTGAGGGCGGCCGAGCGTCTGACACGGACGGGCCGCACCCGCGTCGCCGACGTCCTGGCCCCGGCCTACGCCGACCACCTGCTGGCGGCGGCCGGATCGGCGGACTACGCCATGGTCGCCGCCTCCGAGGTGCGCCATCTCGACATGCCGGCGACCTGGCTGGCCAGCCTGGACGTCGGCCAGAAGACCCAACTGGGGCAAGCCCTCCAGAGCCGGGCGACGCACGACTTCGGCTATCTGTACGACAGCCTGCCGATCTTCGACCGACATCAGGCCGGTCAGGCCGGACCGGTGTGGGGCGCCCTGGTCGATTTCCTCAACGGCGACGCCTTCCTGGGGCTGATGCGCCGTCTGACCGGGGAGCCGCGCATCGCCATGGCCGACGCCCAGGTCACCCGCTACCGCCGGGGTCATTTCCTGACGCGGCATGACGACCACGCCGAGGGCAAGAACCGCTACTTCGCCTATGTGCTGAACCTGTCGCCAGGGTGGATCGCCGACTGGGGAGGCCTGCTGGCCTTCCCGGACGAGGCCGGCGACGTCGCCGAGGCTTTCACGCCCCGGTTCAACACCCTGAACCTCCTTCGCGTGCCGTCGCCCCACCTGGTCACCCAGGTGGCGCTGTTCGCCGGCGCGGACCGGATTTCAGTGACGGGCTGGCTGAGGGGCGCCTGACCGCGCCAGGGGAGATGTCCGTCAGGTTTCGACCATTGGCCCGAAGGGGGCCGCAGGCCATCATCGCCGCAGTCTGAAGGAGTCGCCCGTGCTGTTGTTCGCCATCGTGTTGTCCGCTGGAACCCTCGCCGTCCAGGAGGCTGAGACGCCTTGCGCCGATGCGGGGGGCATCTGGAGACCGTCGCCTGTTACGGAGACTGGCGCGAGCGGGCCGAGGCCGAGCAACGCGCCATCCTGTCGCGGATCAACTCGCGGCTGGACCGCCTTCCGGCGGATGGGGGCGTCGATCCGGGCGAGGCGAAGCGGTCGTTGGCCGACGCCCAGACCCACTGGACCGCCTTCGTGGCGGCGGACTGCGGGGCCGGCGAGGCCCTGTTCGGCGAGGGCAACGCGTTCGCCCTGGACGCGTTGGACTGCGAGATCTCTCATTTCCAGGACCGCAGCCGGCAGCTGGCGGATTTCGAGAGCCGGTATCTCGGCGGCTGATCCGCTCGCGCCGCCCAGGAGGTCGCCTTGATCGCGCTTTTCGCCCTCGCCCTGGCCGCTCTCCCGCAGGAAGGGCCCTCGTTCGACTGCGCGCGCGCCGCCAAGCCGGTGGAACAGGCGATCTGCGCCAATCCGGAATGGTCCCGGCTGGACCGGCGCATGGCCGAGCGATACGCCGCCGTCCGCCGCACCCTGACGGCGCCCGCCCGGGACGCCCTGACACAGGACCAACGCTGGTTCCTGGGCGCCCAGGAGGAATGGTACGACAACCGCGACCGCTGGGGCGGCTTTCCGGAGGTGCCGGATCGCCTGGCCGACCGGGCGAAGTTCCTGGACTCCATCCAGCGGGAAAGGCCGACCAGCCTGGTCGGGCGCTGGCGCAACGTCGCGGGCCAGGTCGAGATCACGGAAACCGCTCCCGGACGCCTGTCCGTGAGGCTGGACGCCGCCAATCCCGCCAACGCCCGCTGGCTGTGCGAAGAGGTGATCATCGAAGGCCCGTCGACGGGACGGGTGGTCGAGGGCCTCCCCGGGGGTGATCTGTCCTACCGGATCCGCGCCATCCTGCAGAATGGCTACCTGGAGATCGAGGAGGAGCCGTTGGACCCGAACAGCTACGGCCCGCCCTACTGCGGGGCCAACGGCGGGGTGGGCGGGGCCTATTTCAAGGTGGACTGAAAGACGAAAGGCCCGGATCGCTCCGGGCCTTTTGATCTCTCAAGCCGCCGGCGCGGGAAGGGCTGCGGGCGGCGGGGCGTCGCCGCGCCGCGCCACTGGTCGGCTGCGTCACGCAGACCTCCAGCCGCCGGCCCGTCTCGGCCCGGCAGAATTTCGCGACTTCCTTGGGCGAGATGTCGATCAGGGCCGGCGTGGCGTCGTTGTGCTTGCCGACGTTCAGGTGCGCACCACGGTCGAGCGATAGCCGTCCCAGATCATGTGCAGGGCCACGTACAGCACCACGATCAGCCCCAGGTAGCCGATCCAGCGGTACTTGTGCAGCAGCTTGGCGATGTAGGTCGCCGCCACGCCCATCAGCGCGATCGACAGCACCAGGCCGAAGACCATGATCCACGGATGCTCGTGCGCCGCGCCGGCCACGGCCAGCACGTTGTCCAGCGACATGGTGATGTCGGCGATCATGATCTGCAGCAGGGCGGCGCCGAAGCTCTTGCGCTTCAGGCCCAGCTCTTCCGGCGAGGGACCCTTGCCGTGTTCGATGCTGAGGGCGAGCTCCAGCTCCTTCTCGGCCTCGGCCTGGTCATGGGTCTTCTGTTCCTGCAGCTCGCGCCACATCTTCCAGCAGACCCACAGCAGCAGCAGGCCGCCGGCCAGCAGCAAGCCGATGATAGCCAGCAGCTGAACCGTGATCAGGGCGAAGCCGATGCGCAGCACCACGGCCGCGATCAGGCCGATCAGGATCGCGCGCTTGCGCTGCTCCTGCGGCAGGGCGGCGGCGGCCAGGCCGACGGCGACGGCGTTGTCGCCCGCCAGCACCAGGTCCATCATGACCACCTGGCCCAGGGCGGTCAGCTGCGAGGCGAGTTCGGGAGAGCTGAGGAATTCCATGGGGCGGCCTCTAGGGTAACGCGGGGCGGTTGGGCAAGCGCTCTGAAGCCCTCAGGTTCCCGATTGGGCGCGAGACGCCTCGTATAGGGCGATGGCGGCCGCGTTGGAGACGTTCAGACTCTCGAATCCGCCGGGCATGGGAATCTTCGCCATGACGTCGCAGTGTTCGGCGACCAGCCGCCGGACGCCGTCGCCTTCCGACCCCATGACCAGCACCGTGGGCCGGCTGTCCAGGGCCTGGGACAGCGTCAGCTCCGCGGCGCCGTCCAGCCCGACGGCGTGCCAGCCCAGGTCGGAGAGCTTCTCCAGGGCGCGGCTGAGGTTGGTCACCCGGGCGCAGGGCAGGCGTTCCGTCGCCCCCGCCGAAGCCTTGGCCAGCGCGCCCGCCAGCGTCGGCGAATGCCGGTCCTGCACGATGATTCCGCGGGCCCCGAAGGCCAGCGCCGAGCGGAAGATGGCGCCGACGTTCTGCGGATCGGTCAGCTGGTCCAGCATGACGATGACGCCGGACGCGGGCTCGGCCAGGTCCTCCAGGGCCACGCCCTCCAGCGGCTGGACCTTGAAGGCGAAGCCCTGGTGCACCGCGCCGGCGGGCAGCATCCGGTCCAGCGCCTGGGGTTCGATCACCTCGATCCTGTGGCCGTTGGCCAGTCCGTCGCGCTCGATCTCGGCCGCGCGATCCGGCGTGGCCAGCAGCCGGCCCATGCCTTTGCGGGCCGGGTTGGCGAGCGCGCCAGCACCGGGTGGCGGCCCCAGACGAAATTGTCCGCGTCCGCCTTGCCGCCGCGCGAGGGGCGGGGCGCGGAATCAGAGAAGGCGCGCGGGGGCGGATTGGGGTTCCAGCCGCCGCTCTTGGATCCCCCCTTGTCGGCGGGCCGGGAGGCGTCGGAACGCCCGCCGGGCTTGCTTCCGAAGGCCGGTTTTTTGCCCGATTTCCGGTCGTTGCGTTCTGGATTTCTCGACACTATAAGACGCCCTCCGATTTGGAGCCCTGAGGGCTTTCGGGTCTGGCGCCCCTCCTATCGCAGGCGACGCGGGACACCGAGAGCTTTTGTTGCGCCGGAGGCTGAAAGGCCGTCGACGCGGGGTCCGGCGGTTTTGAAAAAGCGCGTTTGGGGGAATGTCCCGAGCGGCAAAGGGGGGGACTGTAAATCCCCTGCGTAAGCTTCGTAGGTTCGAGTCCTACTTCCCCCACCACGCGCTTTCAAAACGACGGACGGGACACCACATCGGTCGGCTGCGGAGGTCCCCGTTCTTCGCAAGAAGGCTGGGGCCCGACGCCGTCTCCGCGCGGGTATAGTACAATGGTAGTACAGCAGCCTTCCAAGCTGAATATGTCGGTTCGATTCCGTCTACCCGCTCCAGATTTCAGATGATCCATCGCCCACCCTTGGGCCACAGGAGTTTTGGCCATGGCCAAGGAAAAGTTCGAACGCACGAAGCCGCACTGCAACATCGGCACGATCGGTCACGTTGACCACGGCAAGACGACGCTGACGGCGGCGATCACGATGACGCTGGCGAAGGCGGGTG
>NZ_JBNFOJ010000007.1:0-23302 GCF_057364705.1 Brevundimonas sp. CURTG3B2_SDJG | reverse complement strand
GCCTTGGGCTGACGCGCGCGTCGATCGAGCCGGGGTCGTGGACGCCACGACGCCGGCCCGCTTCAACCCCCTCTCCGCCAAGGGGACGGCCCGTCTGTCCGACGAGACCTGGAGCGGCGCGTTCGATCTCGCGCGCGGCGACGTCGCCCTGGGCCGCCTGGGCCTGGCGCATGACGGACGGGCAGGGGCCGGCGGCCTGACCATCGACGTCCCGTCGGTCGTCTTCGCCGAGAACGGCCTGCAGCCGGACGACATCAGCCCCCTGGCGGGAAATGTCATCGGTTCGCCCGCGGTCGGCTCCGTCGCCTTCCAGGGCCGGGTCGACTGGCGCGCCGACGCCGAGGGCGCCAGCGCGGGCGTCCTGACCATTCCGGGCCTGGATTTCGTCAGCCCCGCCGGTCCGGTGAAAGGCCTGAGGGGCGCGGTCCAGTTCACCAGCCTGGCCCCCCTGACCACCGCCCCGGGCCAGCGCCTGACGGCGGACCTGCTGGAATCCGTCGCCCCGCTCACCGATATCGGCCTGACCTTCGGCCTGGACCAGGCGCCATGACCGTCGAGGGCGGGGACCTGGCCGTCGCGGGCGGAATCGTCCGGATCGAGCCCTTCGCGATCCCGCTGGACCGCACCCAGCCGGTCAGCGGCGTCCTGGTGCTGGAGAACGTCCAGCTGGGCCAGCTAGTCGATGAGGCGGGTTTCGGCGACAAGGTCAGCCTGGACGCCGTGGTCTCGGGCCGCCTGCCGTTCACCTGGCATCCCTCCACGGGGGTTCGCATCACCGCCGGCAGCCTGCAGGCGGTCAAGGCGGGCCGGCTGTCGATCCAGCGCGAGGCCCTCGTCGGCCTGGAAGCGGGCGGCGGCGGCGAGGGCGTGCCGCCCAACACCGTCCAGGACCTGGCCTACCAGGCCATGGAGAACCTCTCCTTCGACCTGCTTTCCGCCGAGGTGAACAGCCTGGATCAAGGGCGCCTGGGCGTGCTGTTCCACATCCGCGGCCGCCACGATCCGCCGCAGCGCCAGGAACTTCGGATTCCCATCGCCGAATTCATCAGCCGCCAGTTCCTGAACCGCCAGCTTCCGCTGCCGTCGGACACCGGGATCGACCTGACGCTGGACACCACCCTGAACCTGAACCAGCTTGTCAGCGACCTGATGGAGTTGAACCGCGCCCGCAACGGCGAGGCGGGCGTCGAACCGCCGGAAGCGTTGCCGTGATGTCGCCGGCTTCGCCGTTCAGAACCCGTTCACCCTGGTTCGCGTTAGATCGGCGCGGATCGAATGCGGAGACGCCTGCCATGACCCGGAACCAGACGCGCGGAGCCGTCGCCTTCCTCGGCCTTCTCGCCGTGGGCGTCGCCGCCTGCACGCCGACCGTGCGTCTGCAGGTCGATCCGATCCAGATCTACGCGAAACTCGACGCCGATGTTCGCGTGCGTCTCGACAAGGAGCTTCAGGACCTCCTGGCCGAGAATCCCAACCTGTTCTGATGCGCCAGAGTCTTCAAAAAAGGGCTGTCCCGATGTCATTCCGCAAAGTCTTCGTCATGGTCGCCGCCGTCGCGGCCCTGGGCGTCGCCGCGGGCGCGGCCTTCGCCCAGACCTCCCAGCAGAAGGCGCTGATCGACGCCGCCAAGGCCGAGGGCGTGGTGGGCGAGCAGGCCGACGGCTACGTCGGCTTCCGCACCCCCTCGTCGACGCCCGCCCTGAACGCCGCCGTCCAGGCCACCAACGCCGGCCGGCGTCAGGCCTACGCCAGCAGCGCCGCCGACGCCGGAACCTCGACCGAGGTGGCGGGCTCCCGGATGTTCGAGACCCAGCTCCTCCCGCGCGTCAGCTCGGGCCAGTGGTACCGCAACGCCCAGGGCCGCTGGGTCCAGCGCTAGGCGCGGATATCCAGGTTTCAGGACCGGGGGCCCGCCGACGGCTCGCCCCCGCCAGCGCGGCGCCCTAGGATCGCGCATGGCCCACCGTCTCGTCCGTTTCGTCCTCAGCGCCGCCCTGGCCATGCTGATCGCGGGCGTCGCCACGCTCGCCATCGGCTGGACGTGGCGCGCCATCGGCGGCGGCGGTTTGCCCCTTCACGGCTGGATCGCCCTGCTGATCGGAACCTTCGGCACGGTGGGGCTGGCCTGGGGCCTGATGGCGCTGGCGTTCAAATCCCATCGCGAAGGCTGGGACGACCGGGTCGACAACAGCCTGGACCCCGGACGCGAGGATCCGGACAGGGCCGACAAGCCTTGAGCATCCGGCCCGGGCGGGCGATAGGTCGCCCATGACCGAACCGGCCGCGCCCTCCTCCATCACCTATTCCGGCTATCTGGCGCTCGACGATCTGTTGGCCGCCCAGCATCCGCTGTCGGACCAGCATGACGAGATGCTGTTCGTCATCATCCACCAGACCAAGGAGCTGTGGCTCAAGCAGATCCTGCACGAGGTCGCCCTGGCCCAGAGCCTGGTCCGGGCCGGCGACCTGGTCCCGGCCTACAAGAGCCTGGCCCGCGTCAGCCGCATCCAGTCGGTGATGACGATGAGCTGGGACATCCTGGGCACCATGACCCCGGCGGACTATCTGCGCTTCCGCGGCGTCCTGGGGACGTCCTCGGGCTTCCAGAGCGACCAGTTCCGCCGCTTCGAGGCCATGCTGGGCCTCAAGGACGCCCGCTTCCTGCGCTTCCACGAGGAACGGCCGCACGCCCACGCCGCGCTGAAGGCCGCGCTGGACGCGCCCAGCCTCTACGACGACGCCCTGTCCCAGCTGGCGATCGCCGGCCTGCCGGTCCCCGTCTCGGTCCTGAACCGCGACGTCAGCCAGCCCTACCAGGCGTCCGAGGCCGTCGAGGACGCCTGGCTGGAGGTCTACCGCGACACCGCCCGCTGGTGGCCCCTCTATCAGCTGGCCGAGAAGCTGGTGGATCTGGACGACGCCCTGCTGACCTGGCGGCACAAGCACGTCGTGACCGTCGAACGGATCATCGGCCGGCGGCGCGGGACCGGAGGGACCGAGGGCGTCGCCTATCTGACAGAGACCCTCCAGCGCCGCTGCTTCCCGGAATTGTGGTCCTTACGCACGCGGCTGTGAGCCGCAGCCCCGCAACCTTCGCCTTTTCCGGACGCTTTGCCTGCATCCCTCGACCTGAGGAGCAGAGAGAGCATGGCCCACGCCAATCGCCACGACATCCAGGTCCTCAACGACCTGGTCCGCGCCGCCATCGACAGCGCGGATCTGTACCGCGACGCCGCCGGCGAGAGCGCGGATCCGGGCCACCGCGACCTCTTTGAACGCCGGGCCGCCGAGCGCCGTCGCGTCGCGGACGCCCTGGGGGCCGACATCCGCGCCCTGGGCGGCGAACCGGGGGTGGAGGGGTCGATCCTGGCCAAGGCCCAGCGCGCCTTCATGGACGTGAAGCACGCCCTGCTGCGCGACGAACTGAGCGTCGTGGGCGCGGTGGAGAGCGCGGAGGACACGGTCAAGAGCCGGTTCGAGAAGGCGCTGGAGGACTCCCACATCTCGGCCACCACCCGCGAGACCATCCGCCGCGCCTACGACCAGGTCCGGAATGGCCACGACCAGCTGCGCGACCTCAAGCACAGCCTCGAGGGACAGAGGGACGCCTCCAGCCGGTTGTTTCCACAGTAGCCGGGGTCGGGTCTGGGCCGGATATGGAAAGGGCCCCGGCGTCGCCGCCGGGGCCCTTCCTGTCTCTGAAAAGCCGGAGAGTCTTACGCTTCGTCGCCGGCGGTCTCGGCCACGCCGGTTTCCGGGACGGCCACGCCCTTGGGCGCGCGGGTCGTCTGCTTCTCGGCGATGCGGGCCGACTTACCGCGGCGGTCGCGCAGGTAGTACAGCTTGGCGCGGCGGACGACGCCGCGGCGCTTCACTTCGATGCTCTCGATGTTCGGCGACAGGATCGGGAAGACCCGCTCCACGCCTTCGCCGAACGAAATCTTGCGGACGGTGAAGTTCTCGTTCACGCCGCCGCCGGCGCGCGCGATGCAGACGCCTTCGAAGGCCTGGACGCGCTCGCGCTCGCCTTCCTTGATCTTGACGTTGACGCGCAGGGTGTCGCCCGGCTGGAAGTCCGGAATGGCGCGCGTCTCGACCAGACGGGCCTTCTCTTCGGCAGCGAGCTGCTGAACGATGTTCATCTCTATTCTCCTCGGGCTTTGGCGCCCTTTAGCTGTGAATTGGCGGGGCGGGCCCCGCGTGTGGTCAGTCTTTCGCGTTGCGGGCGGCCCAGAGGTCGGGTCGCCGTTCCCGCGTGGTCGTCTCCCGCTGCTCCTGACGCCACCGCGCGACCTTTTTATGGTCGCCCGACAGCAGGACCTCCGGGATCTCCAGCCCCTCGAACGTCCGCGGTCGCGTGTACTGCGGATGCTCCAGAAGGCCGTCCTCGAAGCTCTCCGAACTCAGGCTTTCGGCCTGGCCCAGCACCCCGGGGATCAGTCTCACGCACGCCTCGATCGCGACCATCGCCGCCGCCTCGCCGCCGGCGAGAACCGCGTCTCCGACCGAGACCTCCTCGAACCCGCGCGCGTCCAGCACGCGCTGATCCACCCCCTCGAAACGGCCGCACAGCACGACGATCCCGTCGGCCTTGGCCCATTCCTTGACGCGCGCCTGGGTCAGGGGCCGACCCCGGGCGCTCATGTACAAAAGCGGCCGTTGCGGTCCGGAAAGGCTATCGACAGCCCGGGCCACCACGTCCGCTTTGAGCACGGCTCCTGGGCCGCCACCCGCGGGGGTGTCGTCCAGGAAGCCGCGCTTATCTTCGGAAAAGTCCCGAATGTCCAGCGTTTCCAGACTCCACAGCCCCTTCTCGCGCCAGGCCGTGCCGATCAGGCTCACGCCGAGCGGCCCGGGGAAGGCTTCCGGGAACATGGTCAGGACGGTGGCGGTGAACGGCATCACAGGTTCTAGGGGCTGGGTTCTAAGGATTGGTTCTGGGACCAGGAGGACGGGCGGCGTCGCGGCCACATCATTCCCTAGCACCTAGACCCTGGCCCCTAGAACCTAGCAGTGCTGTCCCGCCGCCCAGCCGGACGACCAGGCCCACTGGAAATTGTAGCCGCCCAGCCAGCCGGTCACGTCCGACGCCTCGCCGATCACATAGAGGCCGGGAACCCTCGTCGCCGCCATCGTCTGCTGGTCCAGTTCGTCCGTCGCCACCCCGCCCAGCGTCACCTCGGCCGTGCGATAGCCCTCCGATCCCACGGGCTTGACCGTCCAGGCGTTCACCGCCTCGTCCAGCCGGCGCAGGGTCTTGTCGCCGACCTCCGCCAGCTTGCCCTGCACGCCCTCGCGCTCGCAGACGCTCTCGGCCAGGCGCCGGGGGACGATGTGGCCCAGGGCGGTGTGGACCATCTGCTTGCCGTTCTCGTCCTTGGCCGCCTTCAGCCGGGCGTAGACGTCCTGATCAGGCGCCATCCGCACGGTGATCGCCTCGCCCTCGCGCCAGTAGGAGCTGATCTGCAGGATCGACGGCCCCGACAGGCCCCGGTGGGTGAACAGCAGGCCCTCGGCGAACCGGGTCTCGCCGGCGGGCCGCCCGGGCGCGCCCCGGTCGGCGGGGACGCGATGGCCCACCACCGCCTCGACCGACAGGCCGGCCAGCGGAGCCAGCTTTTCCAGCAGGCCCGGCTCGAAGGTCAGCGGAACCAGAGCCGGCCGCGTCTCGGTGACCCGAAGCCCGAACTGGCGCGCCGTCTCATAGGCCCAGCCGGTCGCCCCCATCTTGGGGATCGACTTGCCGCCCGTGGCCAGCACCAGGGACGCGCTGCGCACCACCGATCCGTCCGACAGCGCCGCTTCGAAACCCTCGCCCGACCGCGTCACCCGGTCCACGGCCGCGCCCAGCGACAGCACCGCGCCCGCCTCGCGCATGTCGTCCGTCAGCATGCGGATGATCTGCTTAGCCGAGTCGTCGCAGAACAGCTGGCCGAGGGTCTTCTCGTGCCAGGCGATCCCCGCCCGATCGACCCGCTTGATGAAGTCGTGCTGGGTGTACCGCTTCAGCGCCGAGGTCGCGAACCGCGGGTTCTCGCCCAGGAAGTTGGCCGGGCCGGTTCCCAGGTTGGTGAAGTTGCACCGCCCGCCCCCCGAGATGCGGATCTTCTCACCCGGCGCCCGTGCATGATCGATCACACGCACGCTGCGGCCCCGGCGTCCGGCCTCGATGGCGCACATCATGCCGGCCGCGCCGGCGCCGACGATCAGGACATCCATCTGGGAAGGCTTCATCGCCCCGTCCTGACAGTCCTCCGCCCGCGCGTCCAGCGACGCTCGACGACGGATCGATCGGGGCACGCTGGCCGGGCCGTCGCCTCGCCTGCCGAGTCAATACGAGATCCAGATAGACTGGTTGCTCCAGACGCTGGCCTCGAAGGCGCAGTACCCGTAGTTGGGCGGGACCGGCGAAAGCTCGGTCCAGGGGATATAGATATCGCCCCAGCCTGCGCCGCCGGCGAAGGAGCCCAGGACGAGGTCGGAACAGGCCTGGCCCAGAATGCTGTAGCCGACGTTCATCATCACCCTTGGCCCGAAGAAGACATCAGGCGTGATGGTCCATGTTCCGTGCGGCGCCAGCGCAGCGGTGGAACACCATGGGTTTGCACCGTCGAACGTCGGATCCAGCACCGTTGCGGACCCTGTCGCATCTATGCTCACGGTGAAGCTCAGATCACAGGCAAGGTGGCCGTCCCCGAGTTTCGCATAGCCGTAGAAATAGACATCCGTCGATGTCGGGCCGAAAGTCTGGGCCATGGCCGGGGAGGGCAGGACGGCGCCGGCGATCAGCGCGACGGCGGGCCAAACCAGGCTCTTGAACACTTCGAACCTCCCATTTTCTGATCTGGGGGATGAGGCGTCCGAGACGAATACACGCCATGCGCGCACATCGCAACTAATTACAGCTCTGTCAGTATCCCTGTGGCGCGGAGGTCAGTGCGCCTCGTCCCAGTTCCCTGCCGCGCGCGCATCCACCACCAGCGGCACGGTCAGCGCCACGGCCGGTTCCGCCGCCCCTTCCATCACCCGCTTGATCACCGCGATCGCGCGGGCCGCCTCCGCTTCCGGAGCCTCGAAGACCAGTTCGTCGTGGACCTGGAGCAGCATCCGGGTCGTCAGCCCCGCCTCGGCCAGCGCCGCCGGCATGCGCATCATCGCCCGGCGGATGATGTCGGCCGCCGCGCCCTGAATGGGGGCGTTGATGGCGGCGCGCTCGCCGAACTGACGCTCGGCGCCCGATTTGGAATGGATCGCCGGGATGTGGATCTTGCGGCCGAAGACGGTCGAGACGAAGCCGCGCTCGCGCACCTCGGCCCGGGTCGCGTCCATATAGGCGCGGATGCCGGGGAAGCGCTCGAAATAGGTCTTGATGTAGGCCCCGGCCTCGCCCTGGTCGATGCCCAGCTGATTGGCCAGGCCGAAGGCCGAGATGCCGTAGACGATGCCGAAATTGATCGCCTTGGCCCGGCGGCGCGTCTCGGGGTCCATCTGTTCGACGGGGACGCCGAACATCTCGGAGGCCGTGGCCGTATGGATGTCGATCCCGGCCTTGAAGGCGCGCTTCAGCTCCGGGATGTCGCCGATATGGGCCAGCAGGCGCAGCTCGATCTGGCTGTAGTCGGCCGAGATCAGCACATTGCCGGGGCCGGCGATGAAGGCCTGCCGGATCTGCCGGCCGGTCTCGGTGCGGATCGGGATGTTCTGCAGGTTGGGGTCGGACGAGGCCAGACGGCCGGTGGTCGCCGCCGCCAGCTGGTAGGAGGTGTGGACCCGGTCGGTCTTTTCGTCCGCCGCGTCGATCAGGGCGTCGGTGTAGGTGCCCTTCAGCTTGGACAGCTGGCGCCAGTCCAGCAGCACGCGGGGCAGTTCGTGGCTGAGCGCCAGCTCTTCCAGCACCGAAGCCTCGGTGCCCCACTGGCCCGACGCCGTCTTCTTGCCGCCGGGCAGGTTCATCTCGCCGAACAGGATGTCGCCGATCTGGCGCGGGCTGCCGACGTTGAACGGCCGCCCCGCCAGGTCCTGGGCCCGCTGCTCCAGCTCGGCCATGCGCAGGCCGAACTCGCTGGACAGGCGACGCAGGCGGTCCGGATCGACGCGCACGCCCTCGCGCTCCATGCCGGCCAGGGTCTCGGGCATGCCGCGTTCCAGCGTCTCATAGACCGTGGTCAGGCCCTCCTCCGCCAATCGCGGCTTGAGGATGCGCCACAACCGCAGGGTCACGTCCGCGTCCTCGGCGGCGTAGCAGGTCGCCGGTTTCAGCTCGACGTGCTTGAACGACTTCTGGCTCTTGCCGGTCCCGGCCACCGATTTGAACGGAATGGGATCGTGGCCCAGGTGCAGGCGCGCCAGCTCGTCCATGCCGTGGCCGTGCAGACCGCCTTCGAGCACATAGGAGATCAGCATGGTGTCGTCGTAGGGCGCGACGCGGATCCCGCGCCGGGCCATGACGGCGATGTCGTACTTGCCGTTCTGCATCACCTTCAGGACGGCCGGATTCTCCAGCAGGACCTTCAGCCGGGCCAGGGCGGTCGGCTTGTCGATCTGGGTCAGGGGTTCGCGCGCCTCGGCCGCGTCGCCGAAATCCAGCCCGCCGTCGCCCGCCGCCGGCGTGTGCTCGTGGGTCAGCGGCACATAGCAGGCCGCGTTCGGGCCGACCGCCAGGGAGACGCCGCACAGCCCCGCGTGGGTGGCGCTCAAGGCGTCCGTCTCGGTGTCGAAGCCGACCACCCCGGCCTCGGTCGCGCGGGCGATCCAGGCGTCCAGCTCCTCCAGCGTCTGGACGCAGACGTAGGCGTCGACGTCGAACGGCTGCGCCTCGACCGCCGCCGAGGGTTCGGACGGGGCGTAACGGGGGGTCAGGACCGGCGCGGTCGGGAAGGCGGGCGCGGGCTTCTTCGGCGCGAAGGCCGAACCGTCCTTCTGGGGCGTCTTGCCGTCGCCGACGCGATTGCGCAGCGAGCGGAACTCCATCTTGTCCAGGAAGTCGCCGAGAACCTCGGGGTCCGGGTCCTTCATGACGAAGTCGTCGATCGGCTCGGGCGCCGGGGCGTCGCAGGTCAGCCGGACCAGTTCGCGGCTGAGGCGGATCTGGTCGGCGAAGCCGATCAGGGTCTCGCGGCGCTTCGGCTGCTTGATCTCGCCCGCGCGGCCAGCAGCGTGTCCAGGTCGCCGTATTCGTCCAGCAGCTGGGCGGCCGTCTTGGGGCCGATGCCGGGGGCGCCGGGGACGTTGTCGACGCTGTCGCCGATCAGGGCCTGCAGGTCGATCATCTTCTCGGGGCCGACGCCGAACTTCTCGAAGACCGCCTCCTCGGCCAGACGCCGATCCTTCATCGGATCCCACATCACCACCGAGGGCCCGATCAGCTGCATCAGGTCCTTGTCGGAGCTGACGATGACCGCCTCGCCGCCGGCGTCGCGGGCGCGGCAGGCGTAGGTCGCGATCAGGTCGTCGGCCTCGTAGCCCGGCAGCTCCACGCAATGGACGCCGAACGCCGCCGTGGCTTCACGGACCAGGGGGAACTGCGGGATCAGGTCCTCGGGCGGCGGCGGCCGGTGGGCCTTGTACTGGTCGTAGAGGTCGTTGCGGAACGTCTTCTCGGAATGGTCGAAGATGGCCACCAGATGGGTCGGCCCGTCCGCGCCCTTCATGTCCCGGAGCAGCTTCCAGAGCATGTTGCAGTAGCCCTGGACCGCGCCGACCGGCAGGCCGTCGGATTTGCGCGTCAGGGGCGGCAGGGCGTGATAGGCGCGGAAGATGTAGGCCGAGGC
Source organism: Brevundimonas sp. CURTG3B2_SDJG (assembly GCF_057364705.1). NCBI lineage: Bacteria > Pseudomonadati > Pseudomonadota > Alphaproteobacteria > Caulobacterales > Caulobacteraceae > Brevundimonas > Brevundimonas sp. CURTG3B2_SDJG. The sequence goes on along the minus strand of NZ_JBNFOJ010000007.1, from coordinate 13,532 downwards.
GTCGATCATCCACAGCCGCAGCGCGGGGCCGTCCTGGGTCAGCGGGCGGTCGGCGGTCTCGGGCGCGGCGTCGGTCATGGCGGGAACATAGGCGGGCGGATCGTCGGCGTCACCGCCCCTCGCCGTTCCATCACCGTCCCGGGCGCAACTCTTCGGGCATGGCCTCGAAGTCGGGCATGACGCTCTCGGGGTCGGCGGCGCTGATCAGGACCGGGAAGGCGGCGCCCAGGCGACAGAAGAAATCGCGGCGCGTCGTCGAGCCGCTGACGAAATGGAAGTTCACGGCCGCCTCATAGGCCGCGGCCCCGTCGCCGGGCTCGACCTTCAGCGCCAGGATCGCCCGGGTCCCGCCGTCGGCCAGCACCTCGGCGTCGACGGCGGTCACGGTCGCCTGGCCCTTGCGCCCATGGCTTCGCAGGAAATCGTGGAGCGCCGCGCCGATATCGCTCCTGCCCGTCAGATCGACCCCGTTCTCGGTCGGAATCTCGCCGCCCATCATCGCGGCGGCCCGTTCGGCCGCGCGGCGTCCCTGGACGTCGCTGGTCTCGATCTCGTCCCACAGGACGTTGAACCGGCTCGGGTCGCCGCGCTCGAACTCGATGGGCAGCACTTCGCCCGCAGCCGGCCATTTACTGACCCGCGCCATGCCGGACTTGGTCACCGCCGTGGGCGCCAGGCCCGGACCGGTCACCACCCCGTTCAAGCGATAGTTCGAGGCGTGGGCGTCGTCCGGCGGCAGGCTGGCGGCGATCACCGTCAGCTTGCCGCGCACCGGATCGGCCAGCTTCAGGCCGCGCATCAGCCGGGAGCCGATGAACCAGGCGACGATCCCGCACAGCAGGATGCCGCCCAGCGTCCCGCCGATGATGGTCGCCTCCATTCAGCCGCTCCGCGCCGTCGGGATTGGAAGGGCCGTCATGGGATCAGGAGATCCAGGTGTTTCGGCACTCGCTTACCGTCCATCCCGCGAAGCCGGACCGGACGCGGCACTCATAGCCCATGCCGGCCAACGGGCCGTGCAGGATGCCCGTCTCGACGATCGCGCCCTCGCCGTCGTACCGAGGACGCTTGAACGACACCCACTGGACCCGCTGCTCCGGCTCACGGGTCCGCTGAGGATCGTAGGTCGAAGGGAAGCTGACGCCGTACCGGCTCCAGTCGCAGCGCGGCGCCCAGTCCGAGCCCTCGGCGTCCAGCCACAGCGGGGGCGCCAGAGTGTCGGTCGTGTTGAAACGATAGTGTTCCTTGGCGATGGCGGCGATCACCGCGCAGTCGTTCCCGTCCGCCGCGGGCCCCGGTCCGGGCTCCGGCGACGGCGCCACCGCGCATCCCGGAAGAGCGAAAGCGGCTACGACGGCGGCGGTCAGGGCTCGCATGGCGGCTCCTACTTCGAGCGCAGGCCGGTGATCGTGCGATTGGGCGCGATGTCCTCGGCCGAGGTGATCAGGTGAACGAGCGCGGGGCGGCCGGCGTTCCGCGCGGCCTGGAGCGCCGCCGGGAAGTCCTCGGTCCGTTCGCATCGGACGCCGAAGGCGCCGAAGGCCTCAGCGTACTTCACGAAGTCGGGGTTCTTCAGGTCGGTGGCGATGACGCGCTCGGCCCCCGGATAGTGGCCTTCCTGGTGCATGCGGATGGTGCCGTAGGTTCCGTTGTCGACCACGACCACCACGGCGTTGATCTCGTACTGGACGGCGGTGGCGATCTCCTGGCCGGTCATCAGGTAGTCGCCGTCGCCGGCGATGCAGATCACCTCGCGGTCCGGATGCGCGCTCTTGGCCGCCAGCGCCGCCGGATAGCCGTAGCCCATGGCGCCGGACGTCGGGGCCAGCTGGGTGCGGCGGGCCCGGTGGCGGTGGAAGCGGTGCAGCCAGGCGGCGAAATTGCCGGCGCCGTTGGTCAGGATCGCGTCCGCCGGCAGGGCCTCGGCCAGATGACGGATCACCTCGCTCATGTTGACCGCGCCGGTCACCGCAACCGGGGCGATGAAGGCCTGGTAGTCGGCGTGGGCGGCGGCCGCCTGGTCATGCCAGGTCCGGCCGGGATAGATCGTCGCGATCGCCAGGGCGGCCAGCGAATTGTCCGCCGTCGCGCCCAGCAGGGCGGGCCAGACGCGGCCGACCTCTTCCGGTCCGGGGTGGCTGTGGACCAGCCGGCCGCCGATCTCCGCCCGGTCGAACAGGGTGTAGCCGAGGGTCGGGTTCTCTCCCAGCCGCGCGCCGACGGCGACGATCAGGTCGGCCTCCTTCACCCGGGCGATCAGCTTGGGGTTCGGCCCCAGGCCCAGGTCCCCGGCGTAGTTCGGCCGATCGTTCGAGACCAGGTCCTTGCGCCGGAACGACAGGGCCAGCGGCAGGCCCAGCCGCTCGGCCCAGTCGGCGATCGCGGTCGTCGCCTCGTCCGTCCATCCGGATCCGCCCAGGATCAGCAGGGGGCGTTCGGCCGTCGACAACCGGTCCTGCAGCGCGGCGACGAAAGCCGGATCGGGCGCCGCCTTGACCGGAACCACCGGCCGCTTCGGCGCTGGGCCGCCGTCCGCGTGCAGCATGTCCTCCGGCAGGGCGATGACCACCGGCCCCATGCGGCCCTGAAGGGCGGTGGAGAAGGCCCGCTCGACCACCTCGACGGTGCGTTCGGGGCTCTCGATCTCGGTCGCCCACTTGGCCAGGCCGCCGAACACCTCGCGGTAGTCGACCTCCTGGAAGGCGCCGCGGCCCCGGTCGGTCAGGGCGATCTGGCCGACGAACAGGATCATCGGGGTGGAATCCTGGTGCGCGGTATGGACGCCGATCGAGGCGTGGGTCGCGCCCGGCCCGCGGGTGACCATGCAGACCCCTGGTCGGCCGGTCAGCTTGCCATAGGCCTCGGCCATGTTGGCCGCGCCCGCCTCATGCCGGCAGGCGATCACCTGGATCCGGTCGCGCACGTCGGCCAGGGCGTCCAGCACCGCCAGATAGCTTTCGCCCGGCACGCAGAAGACGCGGTCCACGCCGTTCAGGACCAGGGTTTCGACAAGGCGGCGGGCGGCGGTGTTCGCGGGCTGGGTCATCTCGGCGACCTAGCAGATCGCACCCCGGCTTGACCATGCAACCCTACGGCCACGCTTGCGTTTACCGCCAAGGTTTCAACGCCAAGGACAACGCCTATGAAGAAGATCGCCATCCTGACCCTGGTCGCCGCCGCCCTGGCCGTGTCGGCCTGCAACACCATCTCCGGCGTCGGCCGCGACGTTCAGGCCGTGGGCGGCGCGGTGACCTCGGGCGCCGAACAGGCCAAGAACTGAGATCAGGGCCCGCCCTCGCCGGCGGGCCTTTTCGTATCGGCCGTCGCGAAGGCGTCGCCTTCGCGGGCCACATTGACCTCGTGCAACGGAGACGCGTCATGGGCATGCTCGACGACATCATGGGAAATCTGGGGCAGGACGCCGGCGGCGGCATCGCCGACCTGCTGAAGGGCCAGGGCGGCGTCGGCGGCCTGGTCGAGAAGCTCGGTCAGAACGGCCTGGGCGATCTGGCGGCCTCGTGGGTCGGCAAGGGCGGGAACCTGAACATCTCGCCGGAACAGATCAGCCAGGTCCTGGGCTCGGGTCCCATCGCGGACTTCGCCCAGAAGCTGGGCATCTCGCCCGAACAGGCCAGCGAAACCATCGCCGGCCTGCTGCCGGAAGCCATCGACCGCCTGACCCCCGGCGCTCCGTCGACGGCGCCGACGACCTGCTGGGCAACCTGCCCGGCGGCCTGGGCGACATGATCGGCGGCTTCTTGAAGCGCTAGAACTCCCACCCGCTTTTCGTCATCCCCGGCCTTGTGCCGGGGATCCATGGACGCGGGAGGCCGCCGCCGGAGTCTCCAGCGTCGACAACCGTGTTCATGGATGGCCGGGACAGGCCCGGCCATGACGCATGTCGCGAGCGCTCAAGGATTTCCAAGCCTGAGTCTTTGATCAGGCCTAGTACTCCACGCCGGTCAGATACAGGCCGTCCGAGGGCGCGACCGGACCGCAAGCGGCGCGGTCGCGCGCCTCCAGCGCGGCGGCGACATCCTCCACCGACCAGCGGCCCAGGCCGGCCTCCGCCAGGGTTCCCGTCATGGAGCGGACCTGGCGATGCAGGAAGCTGCGCGCCTCGAACACCAGATGGACCTCCTCACCGACACGGGTCACGCGCGCGACGTCCAGCGTCTTCTCGGGCGACTTCGACTGGCAGTTCACGTCCCGGAAGGTGGTGAAGTCGTGCAGGCCGACCAGCGCCTGCGCCGCCCGGTGCATGACCTCGGCGTCCAGCGGCTTTTTCACATGCCAGACCCGGCCCAGGTCCAGGGCGGGCCGGCCGGGCCGGTTGAGGATGCGGTAGAGGTAGCGCCGCCCCTTGGCCGAGAAGCGCGCGTGCCAGTCGGGATCGACCTCGGCGCAATCCAGCACCGACACCTCCTCCTCGACCATGTGCGCGTTCAAGGCGTTCATCACCGTGCGCGCCGGCCAGGCCTTCTCCAGGTCGAAGCTGACCACCTGGCCGGTGGCGTGGACCCCGGTATCGGTCCGGCCGGCGGCGGCGATACGCACCGTCTCGCCGCAGAAGGCCTTGAGCGCCGTCTCGATCGCGCCCTGCACCGTCGGCTGGCCGGCCTGGGCCTGGAAGCCGTTGTAGCCCGAGCCGTCGTATTCGATAGTCAGCCGGTAGCGGGGCATCAGGCCAGCACGGTCCCCGCCGGCAGGGCGAAGCCGCGCAGCAGCTCCTCGGCGCTCTGGGCGGCCTTGCCCGCGCGCTGGACGCGCAGCAGGCGCACCACGCCGTCGCCGCCAGGCGATCCGCAGCTCGCCTCCAGGACCTCGCCGGGCGCGCCGTCGCCCCGCGCCGAGACCCTGGACATCAGGGCCTTGATCCGGACGGTCCGTCCTCGGTCTCGACCTCGAACCAGGCCCCGGGGAAGGGCGACAGGCCGCGAATGCGGGCGTCGACCTCGGCCGCCGGCCGGGTCCAGTCGATCCGGGCCTCGGCCGGGGTGATCTTCCTGGCGTAGGTGGGCTCGCCGACCTGTTCGGTCCCGGTCGCCCCGCCTCGTTCAATGGCCGCCAGCGCGCGGGGCCACAGGCTGGCGCCGGTGTGGGACATGCGCTCCGACAGGGTGGCGGCCGTGTCGTCCGGGCGGATGTCCATGATCTCGGACAGCAGGATCGGTCCCTCGTCCAGCCCTTCCGACATCCGCATGATCTGCACGCCGGTCTGGCGGTCGCCGGCCATGATCGCCCGCTGAATCGGCGCCGCCCCGCGCCAGCGCGGCAGCAGGGATCCGTGCAGGTTGAAACAGCCCAGGCGAGGCGCCTCCAGCACCTCGGCCTTGAGAATCTGGCCGTAGGCGACGACGCAGGCCGCATCGATGTCCAGCGACCGGAAGGTTTCGATCGCGTCCGCCGCCTTCATCGAGTCCGGCGTGAACACCGGCAGCCCCATCGTCTCGGCGAAGGCGTGGACCGGCGAGGGCGTCAGCTTCTGGCCCCGCCCGCGGGGCCGGGGCGGCTGGGAGTAGACGGCCACGACCTCGTGGCCCGAGGCGATGAGCTCGGCCAGGGACGGCACGGCGAAATCGGGGGTGCCCATGAAGGCGAGGCGCATGGCGGGTCCGAAAAGCAGCAAACCGCGCTCAAGTAGCGCGAAGCGCGGTAGCGCCCAAGGAGACTTCTTATTCCCAGCGCGTGAAGACGCCGCCGCCCTCGTCCCACTCGCCGCCCGCGTCCAGGGCGTCGTCGAAGTCGAGCAGCCGGTCCAGCAGCACGCCGGCGATCACGCCCACCGCCGCCACGCCGATCAGGGCCGCGACGCTGGCGAAGCCGACCTTCTCGTTGCGGGTCAGCCGGCGACGGCCGCGGGGATCGATGATGCGGTCGCGGTTGCGCTTCAGACGGGCCATCAGGCGGCGAGCCTCGCGGCCTTCTTGACCTTGGCCACCGCCCGCTCGCGCTTCAGGCGCGACAGATGGTCGATGAACAGGACGCCTTCCAGGTGATCCATCTCGTGCTGGATGCAGACGGCGTACAGGCCTTCGCATTCTTCTTCGACGGTCTCGCCGGCGTAGGTCATGTACTTGACGCGCACCCGCGCCGGCCGTTCGACAGCGTCGAAATACTCGGGCACCGACAGGCAGCCCTCTTCGTAGCTGAACAGCTCGTCCGACGACCAGACGATTTCGGGGTTCACGAAGTAGCGCGGATTGGGCTTGCGGGCCTCGCCGTCGGCTTCGTTCGAAGCCTCCGTAGCCTCGCCATCGCCCAGGTCCATGACGATCACCCGGCGCGTGTCGCCGATCTGCACGGCGGCCAGGCCGATGCCCGGCGCCGCGTACATGGTCTCCAGCATGTCGTCCATCAGGGCGCGCAGTTCGTCGGTCACCGGCCCCTCGACGGGAGCGGACACCTGCTTGAGCACCGCCAGGTCGGCGGCGTTGTCGATGGTCAGAATGCGACGGACGGCCATGGGCGCGAGGTAGTCGCGAAGGGCTCAAAGGTCAAGATTTCCCAGCGCCGCAGTCGGATTTGCGGCCCGTCACGCCCCCTCGGCGGGCAGCGCCCGCGGGCGCCGCTGGTCGTCGATCGCGACATAGGTGAAGACCCCTTCCGTCACCCGGACGGACTCGGCGTGGGCATGGTTGCGGGGCCGTTTCCAGGCCTCGACATGGACGCGGATGGAGGTCCGGCCGGTCTTCACGACCCGGGCGTAGATGGAGACCTCGTCGCCGACCGACACCGGCTGGTGGAAGACCATCCCGTCCAGGGCGATCGTGACGCAGCGTCCCTGCGCCAGCTCGAAAGCGGGCGTCGCGCCGGCCAGGTCCATGTGGGCCAGGAGCCAGCCCCCGAAGATGTCGCCTTCCGGGTTGGTGTCCGCCGGCATCGCGATGACGCGTCCCACCGGCTGTCCGGTCGGCCGCGCGGGCAGGACGTCTTGGGTCAAGGCGGGGCTCCGGGGGCGGGAAAGGCCGTCATATCCTTCGCCCGGACGCCCAGGGCAAGGGCCGCCGGGTCCCCGGGGGCGGCCACAGCTGTCGACTATCCCCAATACAATGTTCGACAGGACCCTTGGTTGTTAGCAAAGGATTCACGCACAATTGCTAGTTGTACCTGTGCAGTATGGGGGTGTGTGGCGTGATATTGACTCTTGTTCTCAGCGCAATCTGCCTCTCCGTCGTCCTGACGGTCACGCTGATCAGGTTACGCCAACTTGGGCGGCCTGGAAATCATCCCTTCCACACCACCCGGATCTCGGCGGCCGTCGCCGACAACATTAACCCTGTCGTCCGCGACCTTGAGCAGGCTCGCGCCGAAAACCGTCGGCTCTCCGTCGCCAACGCCGCGCAGGCCGGCTACCTGACCGGCCTGAACCTGGCGCTTCGCCGGCCGCTGGGCGACCTGACGGGCCTCGCCGAGGGGCTGTTGTGCGACGCCCAGGCGCTGGGCCTGACGCCGGATCAGCAGGATCGCATCCGCGGCATCGCCGAGCGCGGCGCGGGCATGATGGGCGTGCTGGACCGGGTCGGCGCGCTGACGGAGCTGAGCGGCAAGGGGTTCCACGTCCGCCCCGAACGCCTCGATCCCCGCTGGGTCGCTCACGACGCGTTCGCCGCGATGAAGGCCGCCGCGGACGCCAAGGCCGTGACCCTGAAGCTGGCCGAGCGGGCCGCCAACCCGCCGGTCAAGGCCGACCCGCAACGGCTGCGCCAGCTGCTGGTGAACCTTCTCACCTACGCCATCCGCGACAGCGCGCCGGAGTCCGAGATCCGCCTTTCGGTCGCCGGCGGCGCGACCGGCGTCGTCCTAAGCTTGAGCGCGCCCGGCGTGATCCTGTCGGACCGCCAGATCGACCAGCTGTTCGAACCGCCGTCGCCGGAGTTCCAGTCCGATTTCGATCTTCTGGGCGCGTCCATCTCCAGGAGCGTCGCCGAAGCCATGGGCGGGACCCTGGTCGCGGCGCGCGAGCCGTCCGGCGGGCTGCGGATCGACCTGACATTGCCGCCCGCCGAACCCCTGGCGCCGAGCCAGGAGGGCGACGACGCCCCCGGGAACGCCCACCTGCTGCTGATCACCGGCAATCCGGCGGCGGCGGCGGCCCTTCGCCGAGGGCTTCAGCCGCTCGGCGCCCCGGCTGTTCGTGGCCGCGGCCGAGGACGACCCCGTCGGTTTCGCCCGCGACCTCCGGCCGGACGCGATCCTGATCGACGCCGATCCGATGCCGGACGCTCTCCAGCTGAAGATCCTCCTGGACGCCAGCCCGATGGCGCGCGGAATCCCGGTGATCGGCCTGACCGCCCGCCATACGCCCTGGGACGAACGCCAGGCCCTGAACGCCGGCTTCGCCGCCTGGACGCCCTGGCCCGTACAGGCCGGCGCCCTGCGTCGGATCACCACCGCGGTGATCGAACTCTCCCTCCACAGGAAGGCGGCCTGACATGGCTTCCCCCCCTCCGCGCAGAACGCGCCTCAGCGCCAATGAGCACGGCAACGCCGCCGTGGAGTTCGCCCTGGTCGGGCCCCTGTTCCTGATGCTTCTCGTGAGCCTGGTGGTCTACGGCGGCTGGTTCTGGATGGCGGCCGAGGTCCAGCACCTTTCCGCCGAAGGCGCCCGCGCCGCCGTCGGCGGCCTGTCCGACGCCGAGCGAAACAGCCTGGCGCGCAGCACCGTCGCCGCCGACAGCAAGGCCGGCGGCATCATTCCGCCCTCCGACATCCTGGTCAGCGTCGCCAGCGCCAACGGCTCGGTGTCCGTCACCGTCAGCTATTCCGCCAAGGACCACCCCCTGATGGCGTTGGCCGGCCTGGTGCCGGCCCCGCCGATGACGATCACGCGGGTGGCCACGTCGGCGACCGGGGCGGCGGTGAGATGTCTCTCCGGCGCTGGTTCCGCGAGGACGGAGGCGCGGTCGGCATCATGGCCGCGGTGGGCGGCGCCCTGGTCTGCGTCATCGCTGGCGTGGTCATCGACACCGCCTCGGTGGCCTATGAGGCCCGCCGCTACCAGGGGGCCGCGGACCTCGCCGCCCTCGCCGCCGTGGCCAATCTGAGCCGGCATCAAAACTTCGCCGAGGCCACGGCCCTGGCCAACATTCCCGACGCCCTGACCATCGTCTCGAGCACCGGCGTCTATGACCCCAACCCCAACCTGGCGCCCGGGCAACGGTTCTCCACCACGGTGCCGGTGGGAAGCGTTCCCAACGCCGCGCGCGTGACCGTGTCGGGCCGTGCGCCCCTCTACTTCGGCAGGCTGGTCCTGGGTCGCGAGACCGTGGCGGTCAGCCGGACGGGCCTGGCGACCCTGCCCCGGCGCGAACCCGCCGCCTCCTTCTCCATCGGCTCGCGGCTGGCCCGCCTGGACGGCGGCCTGGCCAACCAGGTCCTGGGCGCCCTGACCGGCAGTTCGGTCCAGTTGACGGTGATGGACTACAACGGCCTGGCGGACGCCGATATCAACCTCCTGTCGTTCACCGACGCCCTCGCGCTCAAGGCCGGCCTGAACGTCGGCGACTACGACGCCTCCTGGACGCCGAGGTCAAGGCGGCCGACGTCCTCAAGATCGTCGAGGACCTCACCGACGGCGCGGATTCCGGCCTGCAGAAGCTGGTCCTCGCGGCGGGCGATCTCCGGCTCAGGGTCGGGGACCTGATCGGCACCGACGTGACCAGCACCGACGGCGTCCGCGGCGCACTGGACGCCACGGTCTCGGCGCTTGACCTGACCACCGCCGTCCTCGAGATCGCCGGCGGCGACCGTCAGGCCCGGCTGGAGACCGGCGTGCACGCCGGCCTGGCGGACGTTGACGTCTGGCTGGCCATCGGCGAGCGGCCCAACCAGTCGCCCTGGCTGGCGGTCAGCCGCACCGGCGAGCCGATCATCCGCACCGCCCAGACCCGCCTGTATCTGGAAGCCCGGACCGCCCAGGCGCTGGGCGGCCTGGCCCAGGTCCGCCTGCCCGTCCTGATCGAGCTGGCCGCCTCCGAAGCCCATCTGACCGACATCCGCTGCGGCGCCGCTCCGCAGGTGACGCTGAGCGCCCGCCCCGGTGTCGCCCGGGCGCGCATCGGATCGGTCGACACCGCCAAGCTGAACGACTTCAAGCAGGCCCTGGCCGTCCAGCCGGCCACCCTGGTGTCGGTGCTCGGGCTCCTGACCATCACCGGGGCCGCCGACATCGAGGCGGCCAGCCCCCAGCCGACCTCGGTGGTCTTCGACCAGCAGGCGATCGACCAGCAGACCGTCAGGACGGTCAAGTCCACGGGCTTCGTCTCCGGCGTGGTCTCCAGCCTGGTCGGCCGCCTGACCCTCAGCCTGAACGGCCTGGACCTCGGCGGACTTCTCGGCCTGGTCAAACCCCTGCTAATGACGGTCAGCCCGGTCCTCGACGCCCTGGTGGACGGCCTGCTGGAGGTCCTGGGCCTGTCCGTGGGCGAAGCCGATCTGGTCGTGCGCGGACTGTCGTGCGGCTCCACCGCCGACACGCCTGTGCTGGTGGGCTAGGGCTAATCGAGATTCAGCCCCACCCGTCATTCCGGGCGTCCGAAGGACGAACCCGGAACCCAGGCGTTTGAATCCGGCGTCGATCCGGGTCAGCGGCGTGACCGCGGTCCTGGGTTCCGGGTTCTTTCGCTGCGCTCAGCCCCGGAATGACGATCTCCGGGACGCCGGAATCCCTGAACGTCGATTGGCTCTAGGGCGGCTTCCGGTTCAGAAAGAGAGCGCCCCGACCGCCGTCGGCCGCGAGGCGGTAAGATGGCGCACCCGACACGATTCGAACGTGTGACCTTTGCCTTCGGAGGGCAACGCTCTATCCAGCTGAGCTACGGGTGCGTCTGTCGGCGCGAGGCCGGGACGAAGGCCTCTACAGCAGGAGCGCGCGGCTCTCAATCCCGAATGCGCGACGGGGAGCCGATCGGCATTCTGGACGATTTGTAAGGTTTGGCCCGGGAACGGCTGGTCTAGCGTGCCGGCGCCGGACGAAAGGGAGGTTCCGATGCGCGCCCTGCTCTTGGGATTGCTGATGCTGGTCGGCGCCTGCGCCGCCACCCCGGGCGCGCCGTCGCCCGCGGCCTGCCGGCCGAGGCGACACGCTGGACGCGGTCGCCCGCGACTACGTCGCCCTGATCCTGGAGATCGGCGAGCGCGAGCCGGGCTATGTCGACGCCTACTACGGCCCCGCGGAATGGCAGGCCGCCGCCCACGCCAATCCGCGCACCGTGCCCCAGCTGATCCAGGGGGCCGCCGGCCTGACGCAACGGCTGGAGTCCATCTCGACCGCGGGCGCCGAACCCGCCGTCGTCCAGCGCAAGAAATACCTGCTGGCCCATGTCTCGGCCGCCGCCGCGCGCCTGCGGATGCTGTCCGGCGAGAAGATGGGCTTCGCCGACGAGGCCTACGCCCTGTTCGGCGTCCGGCCCGAGCTGAAGCCGCTGGCCGACTTCGACCCCGTCCTGGCCCGGATCGACGCCCTGCTGCCCGGACCCGGCTCACTGACCGACCGGGTCACCGAGTTCAAGTCCCACTACGTCATTCCCAAGGACCGGCTGCAGCCGGTGATGGACGCCGCCATCGCCGAATGCCGCAGGCGGACGCTCCAGCACATCCGCCTGCCCGCGGACGAGAGCTTCACCCTGGCCTTCGTCGGCGACAAACCCTGGTCGGGCTACAACTATTACCAAGGAAATTCAGCGTCCAGGATCGAGATCAACGCCGACTTCCCGATCTACACCGAGCGCGCCGTCGACCTGGGCTGCCACGAGGGCTATCCGGGCCACCACGTCTACAACGCCCTCTTGGAGCGGACCTTCGTGCGCGAGCGCGGCTGGGTCGAGATGAGCGTCTATCCGCTGTTCAGCCCCATGTCCTTCGTCGCCGAGGGCAGCGCCAACTACGGGATCGACCTGGCCTTCCCGGGCGACGAGGCCGTGCGGTTCGAGCGCGAGGTGCTGTTCCCCCTGGCGGGCCTGGACCCGTCCACGGCCGAGAAGAAGGCCCAGCTGGCGGCCCTGACCCGGCAGTTGGCGCGCGCCGAATACACCATCGCCGACGACTATCTGGCCGGGCGCATCGGCCGCGAGGCCGCCATCGATCAGCTGATGAAATACGGCCTGACCGACCGGGCCAAGGCGACGCAACGCCTGCGCTTCATCGACACCTACCGCAGCTACATCATCAACTACGGCCTGGGGCGCGACGTGGTCCAGGCCTGGGTCGAGGGCCAGGGCCGCGATCACTGGCGCGGCATGGAGACCCTGCTGTCCAGCCAGATCCTGCCCGCGGACCTGCTCTGACGCCCGCCCCTTCGCCTTGAACGGGCCGCGGGGTCAGGCGTGAGGCCTCAGGCCAGGTCCTCGATGTCCGTCTCGGTCAGTTCGCCCGGCACGATGGTCACCGGCAGCTTTCGCCCGGTGAACGCCGCGCCCTGTTTGACCACCGCCGAGACCAGCGGGCCGGGACCGCGCCCGCCGTCGCCGGCCGCCAGCACCAGGATCTTGATGTCCGGATCCTCTCCGACGACCTTGCGGATGCAGCCCTGCGGCTCGCCGCGCTCGATCAGCAGCACCGGCATGGCGCCCGAGCGCTCGGCGGCCTCGCCCGCCCATTTGTTCAGAGACGCCTCGGCCTCGGCCCGCGTCTGCCGCTCGATCTCGTCGCGCACCCCCGCCCAGTGGGCGTCGGACGCCGCCGGCGGGATGATGCGGAGCATCACCACCCGTCCGCCCGTCGAGCGGGCCCGACGGCTGGCGTAGCGCAGCGCGCCCTCGAACTCGGGGCTGTCGTCCACGACGACCAGAAACTTGCGCGGCATGGGCGGCCCTCCGTCAGCCGCCCACGCTAGCAGATCGCCACAGCCGGCGCACAGGCGCTCGACGTCACCCCTTTTCGCCGTCATGGCCGGGCTTGTCCCGGCCATCCATGATCACGAACGACGCCGCGGGCGAACATCGACCCTTCGCGATCTTGGATTCCCGGCACGGGGCCGGGAATGACAGGTACGGGTGGCGTTTTCTCACCCCGCCGACGACGCGATCTCCCGGATCACCGAGTTGGCGATGGTCAGCTTGGCGAACGTCCAGCCCGAACCCGAGGATTCGATCTCGTCCACCGAGGCGCGCACGCCCTCCACCGTCGCCTGCCGCGGCCCGATCCAGGCGTCCACCGCCTGTTCCGCCGCCTGCTCGCTGGCGCCGACCGAGGCGTTGGAGCCCTTGGCCGCCGCCCGCGTCAGCGTCATCTGCTCGGCCATCAGGTCCTCGATCAGCCGGCGCACGGCCAGCCGGTCGAAATGGTCGGCCGACGGCACATTCGCCCGCGCGGCGCGCAGCCGATCGAAGTCGAAGGCGGCGCCGACCTGGTGGTACAGCATCGCCATCGCCGGCTCCGGCCAGCCGGCCTCGCGGGCCAGGTCGCCGATGTCGGCGGTCGCCACCAGCGGACGCAGCATGGCGAAGTCGCGCGCCATGGCCTCCGAGGCGCCCAGGGCGGTGAAGTCGCGGATGCGGGCCTCGAACCGGGCCTGCTCGAAGCGCGACAGG
>NZ_JBNFOJ010000006.1:0-23319 GCF_057364705.1 Brevundimonas sp. CURTG3B2_SDJG | reverse complement strand
CGTCCGATCTGCGCACGGCGTCCAGCGACATGCCCGAAGCGATTCTGGCGGCCGTCGATGCGGCGGCGGCCCAGCCGACCCTGGATCCGGCGGCCGAACGGGCGGCGCGCGATGCGGGCTGGCGCTGAGCGTCGGCTGAAACGACAAAGGCCCGATCTCGCGATCGGGCCTCTGCTTGTGGTGGTGCCGCCGGGGGGAATCGAACCCACGACCTCAGCCTTACCAAGGTGGCTGTAGGCGGTGGAAAAGATATATGAAACAATCAGTAGAGATGCTTGGCCGCGCTCCCTCCCAAAAATCTCCCGGGACCGTGGGTTGGGGACGCTAGGAAAACGGAAAGAAGTGATGAGCACTGTGCGAAAGATTGCGGTGAATCGCTGCTACGGCGGGTTCAGTGTCAGTCGGGCGGTCGCCGAGAAGATGGCGGAGGCTGGCGAGGCTGGGGCCATAGAACATTTGGCCCGTTACCCCGACTATGAATATAGCTACCGCCCCGACGTTCGCGACCATCCTGTGCTGATAGCCAGCATCGAGGCGCTTGGGCGAGAGGCGGACGGTGATTTCGCCGCCCTTGAAGTCGTCGAGATTCCAGCCGACGTCGAGTGGCAGATCGAGGAGTACGACGGCAGAGAGTGGATTGCCGAAAAGCACCGGATATGGTGACCTGGCCGCTGCTCATCGCGGGGATTGGTTACAAACGGACGACCGCTCTGGTCGTCGCGCCGGGCTAGGAATATAACCCGCTCCGGGGTCGGTTCATGGAGCCGGCACATGGCGCATCTCACCGTCGGGGAAATCCTCGCCCGACAACACACGGTCTTCTGGAAGTGCCAGGGCTGCGAGGCCTGCGGCGAGGTCGATCTGCCGCGCGTCGCCAGGGCCAAGGGCCAGGATTTCACCTTCATGAACCGCCATCCGCCATGCCGCAGAGAGTGCGGGGGCAGGGTGTTCTTCTATGTCAGGGGAGGGTTGGCCGTTCAGCGGCAGACGACGCCGGAGGCGGACCGTCGCGGGCTTCAGGACTCGGCGGCACAGACCGCCCGGCGCCTGAAGGAAAAGGGATGGGCCAAGGTGCGCGGGACGTGGGTCCCGCCGACGGACAAGCCATCTCGTGGGCGATGACCTGGGCGAGCGAAGCGGGGTCGAGCGACCTGGCGCATGTCGGGCAGAGGATGCGGGTCATGGAACGATTTAGCGGGTTGGAGCCTGACTCGTTCCGATGCGCACCCTGATCTCAGAACAGCATGGCGTCCGCCTGGAGTGGATCGACGTCCCGCGGGAGAAGGCCAGCGGGACCGGCGGCCCGCACTATCGGATCAGCAGCAAGCGACCCGTCCAGGCCATCATCCGCGCCGACAAGGCTGAAGCGGAGGCGTGCTTCGCTCGGGAGGTCGAGGCGTCCATGCGCGATCCCCTGGTGGCCGAGATCATCAGGCGGGGGCTGTGAACGCAGAACGGCCCAAGTCCTTGGGGGACGTGGGCCGCTCGTGCATCAAATCGACCGTGGTCGGATTGACGCCCTCAACAGCAGAAATCCTACCATAATTCGCCGTTACGTCAAGCGGCGATGCGCTCTCCGTACCAGTGCTGAAGCAGCGCCATTTCGACGAAGCGCCACTCGCGCACGTAGCCGCCCCAGACGGTCGCGATGCAGACTCCGGAGCGCCAGGTGGAGCCCCCCTTGCTCGCGAAGCCCTCGATGAAGCCGTTCGGGAGAGCGGTGGCGGCGCCGTAGACTGTTGGCGATCTGAACGGACCGCACTTGTAGTCCGTCAAGATCAGGGAGCGGTGATCGTCGCCGTGGACGGTGTCGAACATCGCCTTGTTCGCCCGCTGGCCCTGCGCGAGAGCCTTTCCCATGCCGTTCAGGGGGACGTGCACGAAGCCTGCGCCGCCGATGAACCGATATTGGCCATAGGGGGTAGTCCGCCAGCCCCATTGCGCGAAGGCCTCTTCGATCTTCCGGCTGTGCGGTTCGGCCTCCGGGTGGAGATTGTCCCACTTCCAGGCACGCGCTTCGTGATTACCGAGTGTGATATCCATGATCGGCTTGTGCCGCCCAAGGCCACGGCGGAACTCCCGCTGAGAGGCGTGGAAGCTTTCGAGGTCTTGGGTGAAGGTCGGCTTCGACAGGCCCTCGAAGGTCGCCCGGTCGGTGTGGGTCGAGAAGCTGTCCAGCGTCATCCAGTCCCCGACCGACACAACCCGATCAACCTGGTGCTCCGCTGCGAACCGGCCCAGCCAATAGAACCGCTCCTTGTTCGGAAGGTGAGGACTGTCGTGAGCGTCGCCGATGACGCAGATGGTGATGGGGTCGCCCTCAGGGAGCGGCTCGGTGATGTGGTCCTGAAAGGCGATCACTGGAGCGCCCGGCGGGCTGTGGAGGTACTGGCGGGGCCGATAGGCGGTTTCGTCTGCCTTGAGGCCGTAGTTGTCGCCGGCCAGTCGGACCCGGCTCTTGAAGGCCTCGACAGACCCAACGATGCCGTCAGCGACGGCCTGCAGCGCGGCCTCGGCAACGGCCGCCCTGCCGCCTCCCGTCATGCCCTGGGGCCTGAACCCCTCTCGTAGCTTCTCCTCGACCCGGCGGATGGTGTCTTCAGCGGTTGCCCGCGACAAAGGCTTTTGGGCCACGATCAGCTCACCAGAAGCGCCACGAGGGCCGGGGAGGGGGTTGCAACGCCTTCTGCTGGGCGTCGAAGGCCTGCTCTACGAGCGAGCGCCGGCCCTCGCATTCGGCCAGGGCAGCACCTCGCGCGATGTACGCCTCGTCGAGGTCGCCCTGCGTCGGGCTAGTCGGTAGGACCGGTAGGCGGCAGGGCTGACGCCCGACCTCCGGCAGGGTCAGCAGGGGCGCAGGAGGCGGGGAGACTGTCGCACAGCCTGCGGTCAAAATCGTGCAGGCGATGAGCGCGCTCGGCCGCAAGGGGGACGTTCGCATCGGGGAGTTTCCTGGTTTCGGAAATAGCGGTCGCGGCGGCTTCGCGGATGACGACCTCGCGAGTGTGGTAGGCCTCGGTCGCTTGGCCGATCTCGGCATTGCCGGCGGCCTCGGCCTCCAAGGTCGAGACGCGAGTGGCCAGGGACTTCGCACGAGCCTCCGCGCGCTTCGCGGACCACTGAGGGGTCAGAGGAATGTATCCGAGGACGTGGTTAACCCCGGCGATCAGCAGAAACAGCGCGATCAGGACCGCGACGCAGATCACCGCCCAGCGGATGGCCTTGGACGAGGTCATCTCACGCCTCGTTCGTCGAGATGGCGCCCGAGGCGGCCAGGGGATAGGGCCGCATGCCCTCAGGCTGCGACACCTTCCAGCGCGGACGGCGAACGCCGATGCAGCGGCTCTTGGCGATGCGGGTGATGGTGACTGCGTCGGACTGGTTACCGCCCAGGACGTGGAAGTACCCGGCATCGTGGCCGACATAGAAGCCGACGTGCCCGCCGCCATCGCGGACGAACACCAGGACGTCGCCCAGCGCGGCCTCCTTGGGGTTCACGGCACGGCCGAAGCTGATCCAGTTCCTCGCCCAGAGCGGGTCCTTGACCGGCGCCCAGCCGGCGCGCTGAGCCACGACAGCCGCGAACAGCCCGCACCAAGGGATGGAGTCGTCGCTGTAGACCTTCGAAAGGCCGACTTCCTTGGCCCAGGCCAGGATCACCGGATTGTCGCCAGGGCCGGGCACCTCAAGGGTGCCGTAGAGCTTGCGCGCCTCCAGGATGATCTTGGGCGCGCCGCGCACGGAATCGACCCACGCGTAGGCGGGAGGAAGGGACTTCGCCATTTGACGTTATCCTAGGTTGTGAGAAAGTGGGCCGTGCCCTGGTCAGACCAGCCCGACCCCCAGCCTGAGCCGATGAGCCCGAGAGAGTGGTTGATCGCGACCGCCGCTCGCCTAGGCTGGCTGGGCTTCACCGGATTCGTGATCTTCGGGCTGATCGTGGCCTGGGTGTTGTTCTCTAGCTATCCGCCGGGCGCTGTGTCCGGGTGATCTCCCAAGACTTGGCTGTGTAGAGCGCCGCAAGGCCCGCGTAGGCCGCTGCGATAAACACCGCCGCCCCAGACAGATCGTCGCCCTTCACCGCATTGATGACGGTGGCGGCGGAGACCGACGAAGCGGTGACGATGACCGCATACGGCCTGGCGAGGTCCCCGACGAGACCCTTGAACTGGTCGAGCGTCATCCGATCACCCCCAGGGCCTTGAGCGCCGATAGAGCCACTGCGGCAAGGATCGCCCAGGCCGCCGTTTCAATGCGCGCGGTGCGCCGGCCGAAGCTGGCTAGCTTCTCCTCGATGTGGCTATAGCGGACCGCGCAAAGCGCTTCGTGGTCGTTCTGGCCCCTCTCAAGCACGTCGATGCGGGCATGGGCGCCGGCCACCGTTCGACGGTCGGTCATACCCGATCCCCCTTCGATACCATCTGCCAAGACCCGCCATTCTGGCGACCCTGATAGACCACCCTCGCGGTTTCGTTCGCCGCCAACGTGTTGCCCAGGAGGGTCAGATTGAACGCCCCCGCTCCGGATCGCATGATGATGAAGGAGTCCCCGTCCACGGCCTTTTCCGAGGCGAAGGTGATGGCCCTTTCTGCAGTGAGTTCGGTGTTCCAGTGTTGGAACATCAGGTCTGAGCGTGGGTCGAGGGCCACAGCCACGTCGCCACGCGTCTTCACACCTCGGGCGGTTCCTGGGAAGCGGATGGCGCAGTCGTAGTTGGCTGCATTCGAGACGCCGAACCACTTGGCTGCGGCGGGGAACCTTGTGTTTGACACCGCGCCGGTCGTGACTGCTGAGACATCGTTGTCGCCCGTGATCGAAATCAGGTGGGCCAGCGAGGAGGCGATGTACTCCAGCCCGTCGATGACAAGGTCTATGCCGTGGGCGGGCGGCGACGAGTTGCCGACGGCAAGGCGGATCGCCGAGACCGTGGACGGACTGGACCCCTTGTTCTCTATCGTGTTGTTTCGCATCACGAGCCTGAAGGGCTCGGTGCGCTGCGAAAGGTCGAACTGGATCAGGCCGAAGGCGACTCCATCCCCGAACGAGGTCATCCGGCAGTTCTCGATAGTGAAAACGCCGCCCACGACCTCGGAGCCGAAGATGATCTCGCCTGACGCATTGTTGGTCGGCGCCGTGCCCCAGATCGTGCAGTTGCGGAGCGTCGCGTTTCGCCCCGCCATGTTCATCATTTCGATGATGCAGTTCTCGTAGACGATCTCTTCGCAGTTGCCGTGCATCTCCCCGGCGCCGATGCCGTTGGAGACGTTCTCCAGGATTCCGCCCCGGATTAGGACGTCGGCCGCCGGGACCGCCGCCGAGTAGTCGCCGCTGCCCAGCGCCACGCAGTGACGGACGCTGTAGAGGCCGGTCGGCGCATCGACGACCCCCTTCTGCGAGTTGACGATGGCGATGGCGTAGGCGTCCGAGACCAGGGCTGTGCTGCGAAGGTGCTCGACATGGAAGTCATAGCAGCGCTTCAGCTGGAGGGCCGTGTACTCGCAGCCCTTGTTGACGGTGATGCCCGAGATACGGATGCCGCTGTAGCCGTCCAACTCGATGATCGGCGTCCCGGTCGTGGGCGGAATGATCTTGATCGCCTCGATGTGGGCCGTGCCGCCGTTCAGCTTCCAGACCTGGAAATCCGTCTTGGCGAAGGCCCGGCGAGTGGTGCCGTAGATACGAACCTGGGTGGACGACAGGACCGCCGCGACCCGGAACATGCGGCCGGCGCGATAGTAGGCCCTGAACGGAGCCTGGCTGTAGTCGGTCGGGTTCCACAGCGCGAAGACCTGCCCCTCGACCAGGCCATGTGCCGATCCAAAGGTCATCCGATCCGTGCCCGCGACCACATCGACCGATAGGTTCGCGATTTGGGTGACGCCCGGGCCGAGAACAAACCGGCCACCCCCAGAGCAGTCGATGACCGCGCCGGGTTCGCCCGTGATATTGATCGTGCTGACGGTCGAGGTGACGGTCGTGTCGATCCGTACCGTGGAGCCGTAGGGGTGCCGCAGCGCGCCGTAGGTCGCCGACCACGTCAGGGCTCCAGCATAGGCGGTCGCATCGTTGGCCAGGCCCAAACACCCAAACATCGCGGGCGTGGCCGTCTTTTCCGCGAGTTCCCACCACGATCCATCGGCCGACTGGAACTTGCCGATGTGGCTGGGCTCGCTTCCCACGCGCGTGTACAGGGCGCCGCCCCCATCTCCGGCCGACGCATACCCTGCGGTCCGTACGAACGTGACGCCCTCGCTAAAGGACAAGGCAGTCGCCGCATCCCGCGACTCCACGCTGACCACGTCTTCCACGGGGTACGCGACGCTGTTGGCCCGGACGCCGTCGAGGTTCCTCAAGCCTGCGATGGGTGCGTTGTTCGAGTCCGAGATCGCGACCGAATAGACCTCGTCCACGTCAGCGAAGATCGATGGAAACACCCCGGCGGCGTTGGCGATGACCGGGTTGGGGTGTGGGGTCGAGAGCGAGGCCGAGGTGTAGACCGGGGCGAGGGTGGTGGTCCCGTTCTCGTAGAACGTCAGCTTGGCGCCCGAGACCGGATTACCGTTCAGGTCGAGCGCGGGCATGTAGCTTTCGATGACGATGCGCTTGCCGGCCATCGCGATCTCCGTCGTGGGATGCGGCGTCGTCCGACGCTGCGATCTGTGTTATGTGGATCGGATGCAGAAACATCCGTTGTGGGGCGTGGACACGTCCCGTTGGACCTGGGCCGAGCACTTGAAGGCGTGGGGGCTCTACCTGCCGTTTGCCGCCCTTTGGCTCTGGATCGTGTCGCTGATCAGCGCCGCCCTGTTCCCGTCATCAGACGCGGCGGTTCCGGAGCGGCCTGTTGCGCAACGGCCGGCACAGTCTGTCCTATCCGACGAGCAATCGCATCCCGAAGCACGATGACGTTGCTATCCTGTCGGGCGAGATCGTCCAGCAGGCCGACGGCGGATTCAAGCTCGGCACGAGAGGCGTTCGCGGGCAGCCGCTCGACAATCTTGCGGCCCATCGCCAAGTAAGGGATCGACGCACCCCCCAGGCCGGCCGCTACGGCAGTCGTGGTAGCAGGCTCGGTCAAGAAGCCGACCGCCAGGCCGCCAAGCCCTGCGGCATCCGCCGTTCCAGGATTGCCGAACTGGTCCGGCATGACCGTCCGGGCCGCTGACGACAAATCCTGCAACCGCGCTTTGCCCCTACCCACCGCGCCGCGGCGGACGGACCCGTCGGACTGTCGAACGGCTGTTTCCAACTGCCCTGGCGAGAACGTCCGCCCACCCGCTGCGGTCGAAGCGCGCTCCATGCGGACGAAGTCGGCATAGCCGTCGCGAGCACTGTTAAGGACGGCGCCGGCCTCTGGATTCGCGCGCGCCACAGCGGCGTCCAACTCGTCGGTGACGCCGGACAGCAGCCGCCCAAGGGCCTGTTGGGCCGGATCGCCTGATCGCAGATATCCGGCTGCGATACCGCTCAGCTCCGAACGTATGGCCCCAACCTGCGCGCCCGAAACATCGCCCGCATCGAGCCGACCCAGGCGGGAGCTGATGATGCTGTCGAAGTTTTGCTGAAGCGCAGGCGGGAGGTCCGCCTTTCCTTGGGCGACCGCCTGGCGACCCCGGATGAAATCGTCGTCGGCCTGGAAGCGGCCGATCATCTCGTAGCCGCGGTCGAACTGAGCGCCGAGACGGCCCGCGACATGGCCCACCATGTCCGCGCCAACGGCAACATCAGCTGGCACGCCCTCACCGATGGGGGACAAGGCCCTATTTCCGACCGCCCTGTTTAGGCTCTCGACGCCACGATCACGCGCACCACGAATAGCTGGCCCAAGGATCGGGGCGCGCTGGGCCAGGTTCTCGACGGTCTGGACGGGGCCTCCGATCATCTGGCCGGGCGTTAGCGAGACGCCGTTGTCTTGGAGGGTGCGGACAGCTTGGGCGCGGGGGGAGGTCATCAGGCGCGAGCTGATAGCCTGTCCCACAGCTCTCCCGCCGGCCGCCAGTGGGGCGCCAGTCAGAGCACCCAAGACCGCACCTCCGCCTGCGGCTTGAGCACGACTTCCCAACCCGCCTTCGGCCGAACCCGCCGCGTAGGCCCCACCAGCGATTGCGCCGACCTGCGCGCCTCGACCGGCGGCTGTCATGAGATTCGGGGCAGCAGCGATGTAGCGGCCACCCGAAACCGCTCCTGGGGCCGCCAGTCCGCCGGCGAGCTCCAGCGCTCCTGCGGCGAGCGGCTCGCGCTCTTGGAACGCGGCTTGGTCGCCCAAGAAGGCATCAAGCCAGGCATCTCGGTACTCGGCAGAGGTGTACGGTATCTCTTCACCGCGAGCTCGATGGACCAAGTTACGGATCATCTCGCCGCCCTGCACGAGGGGGGCGGTGATCTCGTCAATAGTTCCGAAAGTAGTGCCCCTCAGGAACCGACCCGCATAGCGATTATCCGGATTAATGATGTTGCGGTCACTGATCGCCTGCCGAGCGGCCCGCTCGCCCTGTGTCGGCGCCGCGCCCCCGTCGTCCGGCCTGAACCAAACGTCGTTCTCGCCGTCGTAGCGGTAGCCTTGGGCAGAGAGTTGGTTAGGTGTCTCGCTCGTTTGTTCGCGGTTGACGCTGACCGGGTCCTTCGAAATCTGCTCGACTAGGGCGACATTGTCCGGCGTGTACCCGTAGGCCTCTGCAAGGGTGCGGTAGCGCTCAGCCTGCGCGTTGTAGCGTGTGGCGCTGTTCTCGTAGACAGACCGGGCCTGCCTGACGAAGTCGGCACGCTGACGGGGATTCAACCGCTCGCCGTTCTGTACGCGGTTGAACAGGTTCCGGATTTGATCGGGGACGCCCGCCGCGTTCTGGGCGTTCGCGAACTCCGTTTCCCTGACGACGGAGGTGGGGTCGAGAATCTTCATGAACGCGAAGATCAGCGACAGGTCACCGGCCGCCGACTGGTTGTTGGCCGTCGCGACGACGTTCCCGTAAGAGCGCGAGATCGTGGGGAAGTCCTTCACGTCTGGGAGGGCCGTGAACTCTTTCCGTAGATCGGTCTCGCTCGCTACGTCGCGCCGGGTCGAGTCCCTGGCTTCGTTTTCGACGCGCATTTGCTCGGCCCGGGCGGCGCGTGCGTTCGACTCTTCCGAGAGATCAAGGCGGCGCTCTTGGCGAGCATCGCTCGGGCTCTGCAGCGGTTGGACGTTCCAGCCTTGTCCCTGCTGCTGGACCACCCACTGGCCGCCTTGGAACACAGCGATTTCCCCGTTCGGACCACGCGCGGTGGCGCCTTCGCGAGGCGTGTCTTGAATGGCCATCAGATCACCATGAGACGTGTACGTGGTCGCCCTCGTCCAGGACGCGGAAGCCAGACTGGCGCATTCGACTGGCAAGCTGCGCCATGGTCATGCCGGCTGGAGGGACGAGATCGCGGGCGCGATCTTGCAGGTGGTAGGAGCCCGACGCGCCACCGACGCGCCGGTTCTCCGACGGGGTGCGACGGCCCGAGGTCACGCGGACCCCCGGGACCAAGCGCTCGATGGCCGATTGGGCTTCGGCCGAGGTCGAAAAACGCACACCAACCGGCTGTCCTCGCTCGCCCCCGCCAGCCGCCGGAGCGGACGGGGGCTGCTCAGGGCGGTCGAGGCTCCAGCCGGGGGGAAGCGAGCTCCCCAGCGACGCCCCACCACCCATGCCCGGAGGCAATGGAGTGCCAGGCGGAAGGGATACGAAGCCGTTGCCGATGATCGGCCGCTGCGCCTCCCGCTCCTTCTGCTGATAGGTCAGGTAATCCGCGAGACCGATGGCCTGCGCAATCCATCCATCAAGCGCCTCGTTGGTCACGGACTGCTCCGTAATGGCAGCAGGGTCCTGACCGACCTGAACGGCGAGTTCCCGAGCCCGCGTCAGGCGCTGGACCGGGTCCGCTATGCCGCGAACCGCGTAGCCGATCTGCGCCTGACGTTCCGCACCCCGTCGGGCCTCCGCTAGCTCCTGCTCCGATGCGTTCTCGCGGAACTGTTGGATAGCCTGCAGCTCCTCCGGCGACGACGCGAACGACATGGCCTGGTCGTACTGGCCTGAGCGGAGAGACCCGGCGATCTGGCCTTGTCGGACTCGCGCCTGTTCCGCCTGCTGGGCCTGGGTGAGAGCCGCGCCGGTCTGAATGTCGCCCTGGCCATAAGCCGATGCCGCCGCGCCTCCGTAGTCGCCCCGCTGGAGCATCTGACCGATCTCGCGGCGCTGCTGGTTCTGCCGCATCCGGCCACCGATTTGCGCGCCGGTCATCAGGCCTTGCTGGAAGCCGTCGAAAGGGTTTTGCATCAGAACCACCCCTGCGATCCGCCATAGATGCCGATCCCGGTCCCGATGGCCCCGGTCCAGGCGTTGGCGCTGTTCATCTGGCCTTGAGCCCTGGCGTTAGCGCCCGTCATCATCAGGTTGCCGACGTTGGCGGCGTTCTGCATGCCCGCCTGGCCGATGTTCTGGGCCGTTTGCGAGCCCTGGCCGGCGATGCCGCCAACCCGGTTCATCCAATCGCTGTAGTAGCCGCCGAAGGTGTTCTGGCCGAAGGTGTCCAGGGCCTTCATGCGCCGACCGCTGTACATGCCTCCGGTCAACGGGGCGGCCCGGTCGATGGCCTTGATGCCCTCGGACAACTGAGCCTGATAGCCAGGCGTCCCCCGGACCATTTCGGCGACCTGTTGAGGAGTGCCATAGGGGCTTGTCGAGGTCCCACCCCCCGTCATCAGCCCAGGAAGGCCAAGCGCGGCTCCGTAGATGCCGGCCGCCTGCTCGCCCCGCTGATAGGCGGGCATTTGCAGGGCAAGCAGCTTCTCGAACTGTTGGTTCTGAAGTTCGGCGGCGCGGTCAGAGGCCGCCGCCTGCGTCTGCGCGGCCTTGTTGGACGCCTTCGACCCCATGAGGCCGGAGATGAGGCTACCGCCGATTGCGGCAACGAGTGGCCACATGCTGCTTCTCCCTATGCCGCCCGCGTCACCACGAGCGGGCGGCCTCCGCCCCGGCCGTTCCGTCGATGGACAAAACGACGACACCCGTGGTGCTCGCCTTCGCGTAGAGCTTGGCGCCGACGATGAGGTTCTTGCCGGTCAGCGCCGAGCCGACCTGAGCTTTGCCGTTCACGGGCTTATCGATCTCGATGGTGTTGCCCGTTCCCGAGGCTGCGCCGTCCGATGCGCGACAGACCGTCACCAGGACCGGGCTCGACGAGTTGTTCGTGAACAGTGCGTTTGTGATCTGGAGGAAGTCCGCCGACGTCAGGCCCGTATCCAGTTCGGCCAGCGTGTCAGTCAGCAGAAACTCTTTCCCATATTGGGGCATTCGCGGCCTCCGTCAGGTTGGGGGGATCAGCTCGCCAGCAGGAGCTTGTAGGTCGTGCCGTTGACGTTGATCGGCAGTGGTGGGTTTGGGCGACCGAGGCGCTCGTCGGCGTGTCATTGATCCGCAGGGAGGATCCGATCAGAGTCCCGCTGGCCTTGACGTTGCCGTTGATCGTCAGGCGCTCGTCGGGGGACGTTGTACCGATCCCGATGAACCCGCCGGCCGAATAGTCCACATGCAGCCGGACCGAGCCGCCAGCTTCGATGATCTGGAAGTCGTCGCCCGTGGTCTGAACGTCGTAGTAGAAGCTGGTGCTCGACCACAGCCGCACATGGCGATCCGCGCCGTCGGTCAGCACTAGATTCCCAGCGACGCCGCCAAACGGCGAGACCAGGTTCGCCCCCGTGATCTCGCTCCTGATCGTGGCCGAAGACTTGTCCTCGACGTTGCCCAGGCTGAGCGTCCCCTTTAGCGACGCGGCGCTCGCTTCCGTCAGCAGGCCCCGGCCAAAGCTCGTGGTTGTCAGGGCGGCAATCGCCGAAAGGTCTGCGTCCTGCGCTTGCACGCTCACGCCGACCGCAGCGGCAATCCGTCCATCAGCACGGGCGTCGGTGTAGTAGAGGTTTGCGCTTCCCTCGGGAACGGTATCGGTCGTCTGACTGGCCAGCTCCCCCGTGAGCTGCTCTATCTCGTCGGCGATGCGCTTTGTCTGCGTTTCCTGAAGCTGGATTTGAGCGACCTGACGATCTCCGATCCTGAGCTCGGCCTGGCGCTGATCCTCGCGCTGCTGAGACACCAGTTGCCCGACCTGGAACACCAGTGTCGAAAGTCGCGCGATCTGGGCTTCGACCTCCTGTAAGCGGTATCCGAAATCAGCACCGCTGGCCCTGGCCTGAGCAAGAGCGCGCTCAGCCGTCTCCGCACCGCGCTCGGCGGTCTCCAGGCGCGGGTCGCCACGGACCGACGCAACCTGACCCACAAGGCTTTCAAGGCGGCCTTCATGCCCGTCCACGGCCTGTTGAAGGTGACCGCTGAGCGTAATCCCGATCTGTCCAAGACCCAGCGCCTTGAACACGTAGTCATCCCCGCCTCCTGTGCGGTCCCGCAGGAAGCTCAGGGCCTTCAGGCCGTGGGGAGTCAGATAGCCCGTCTTCAGATCGACAAAGGCAACCCGAGCCCCGGGCGGATCGACGCGAACCGGTCCTGCCATCAACCGACGTCCGCGTATGCCGAATACACCACGCGCCGGACAGGATCGGTAATCCTGATCCGGAAGGCGCACCCGCGGCTCATGCCCTGGCGCGAGAAGGTTACGCGACGCAGGCGGTCGCCCTGCCGGCCAAAGGGCCGAATGAGCGGGGCGCTGAACTCCTCGCCATCCTCGGTCCTGGATAGCGAGACCTTCGGATTGAGCGTCTGACTCCCGGTCCCGGCCTCCAGCCGTAGCTCGACCTCGTTGACCGTGAAGCGCTCGCCTCCGTTATCCAGCCAGGGCGTGACCATCTCGAATGGGATCAGGGTTCCCGCTTCGTCGTACCCGCCCAGCTCATAGACCTGGCCTCCGCCCACGAGATGGCGACCGAAAGCGTACGCGTAGTGGGCGACGGCCCAGGTCACCGCATCAAGCGACAGTCGCTCGTGCCAGCGCTGGGTTCCCTGATCCCAAACAATGCAGCCGTCCGGATTGCGAAAGACGACCCAGAGATGGCCATCCCAGACCAGGTTGAAGGCCTCCGTCAGGGAGGCGTCGGACCAGGCCTCAATCTTGCGGCTCATGGCCGGCGTGGTGATGTTCGTCGCGGTCCGGCCATCCAGACGCCGGACGGTCTTGTCATGACCCAGCCAGAAGGCGGTTTCGTTGGTCGTCGTGGCCGCGTGCGGCCCGATTAGGCCCACATCCAGGGGCGTGTCCTGGTAGCGGCTGATCGGGAAGGTGGCGTCGCCCGAGTAGTACCAGAACTCGACCGAACGCCGCCCCATCATCAGCAGGTCCCGCCCCCCCACTCGGAGCGACCGAACCAGCTTGTCGGGCGAAGTGTCCGAACTGTCGAAGTCCAGCGCGTCATAGTCGCCACCCGGGTTCCCCTGGGGCGAAATGAAGAACTGCTCCTTGTCAGCCTCGGTGAAGACGTAGAAGCCGCTCAGAAACTCCACCGACGAGGCCGAGGGAGCGTCCGGGTCCGTGACGCGACCTAGCGTAGAACCATTCCAGACGAAGATTTCCCCGCCAACCACGACAACGACGTTCGTTCCATCCGACGCCATATCGACGACGCCGCCCGGAATCTCCCCGAACACGGTCACCGCGCCAGTGGAGCCGACCTCGATCAGGCTTGTCACCGTCACAGCGAACAGACGCTCGCCGACCGCCAGCATGCGGCGAATGGGACCCGTCACAGCGAACAGGCTGAAGCCCGGCGAACCGTAGACGGGGGTAGGGGAGCGGCCTTGCGGAGCCTGCTCCAGATACGCATTGACCAGACGCTCGACGCTGACAGGGGGCGAAGCCACATCCGCCGACTGAACGCCGATGGCCAGCGGCACCCTCATCAGAAGTACTCCTGGCGCACGACCTCGCGCGCTGCGGACGACTTCACCGCCGCGATCCGCTTGTCGGCGCCATTGGCCGAGTAGGTCTTGCCGAAGGCGCTGGCGCAGGCTTCGGCAACCCGGTCACAGAAGGCCCCGGCGACCGCACCTGGGATGCTGTCTGCGTCCCACCACATCAGCCCACGCTCGGAGAGTTCCTCGCGAACCTGGTCGAGGCGCTCGCCAACCGTGGCCGCGTCCTCAGCGGCGGGCTGACTTACGGCGTCCAGAACGCCCAGGTTCTGGAGCACCTGCCGGATGGCCTCGGCCCGGGTCATGGGTCAGGCGCCCGCGGTGGCCAGGAGCTCGGCCAGCTTCGGAACGCCGGCCTTGTGGTGATAGGCGATGCCGAGATCGTCCAGCTTGGCGCGCAACTCCTCGACCGTCGGTCCAGGCTCCCCGTCGTCGTCCGTGTCCACCTCGAAGTGATTGTTGACGGACAGGCGGCGCGCGGCGTCGGCGTTTACCTCCGTCCACTCGCCCTTGATGAAGGCGAAGCCGCAGGACTTGATCTCGTTCGGTCCCTCGCCGCCAAGTAGCGGGTTACCGATGAATCGGGCCTTGTTCATGTGCTCTCCAGGGATGAGGGCGGACCCGGAAGCCCGCCCCGTTCCGTCACGGAAGGACGTAGAAGACGACGCAGGTAAGGACGCCCGTTCCGCCGGCGTTGGCCGCCGCGTTGCACACGCCCTGGATCGTGGTCTCTGCAGAGAAGGCCTGGGGACCGGTCGATTGCAGCACGCCCGCGAGCGGGATGTAGATGCCTGCGACCGGCGAGTGGACCGACACGTCGCCCGTGATGACCCCGAAGTTGCCGAAGCCGTCCGGGTCGGCGGCCTCAGTGCCGTTGGCGGCCCAGCCGATATCGAAGTCGAAGGTCTCGGTGCCAGTGTCGATGTCCGCGCCCTGCAAGTAGCCGCCGATGGCGACGGCGCCGGCCGGAAGCTTGCAGAACTTGACGATGTCGTTCTGAGCCAGGGCGGCGCCCAAGGTGTAGGTGCCGTACGCGACCTTGAGGTTGCCCCCGAAGCCGTGACCGGCGACCGGGAAGCCCGCTTCAGCGCGAGCAGCGGTCAGAGTAGCCATGTTCATTCTCCAGAATGGAAGAGGGGCGAGCCCGGCAGGGCTCGCCCCGGTTCAGGTTCAGGCGATCTCGCCGGCAGAAGCTTCCGTGGCCGAAGCCGTGGTGGCGAAGAAGCCGGTCACGACGCCGTGGTCCTTCGTGTCGTCACGGTCGCCCGTGCCGGTGCCAAAGCGCAGCTTGTTGACGCCATAGATCGACTCGATGGCGACACCGTACTTGTCGCCGTAATCGAAGGTGTCGGTCTTCGACTGCCAGCGCTTGCCGTAGGCCACGCCCAGCGCCTGAGCGCCCAGCAGGTAGACCGGGGTTACCTCGGTCGTCGCCGAAGCGCCGATGTTGGCGTAGACCGGGAGGTTGTCGCACTCCTTGACGATCACGCCATTCCAGAAGATGTCGCCGCCCTCGAACAGCTTGGCGCCCTCGGCCTGGACCGAGGTGGCGGCCAGGACTTCGGTGTCCAGGGAGTCGCGCAGGTTCTTGAACGCCGCCGGGTGGGCCAGCGCCACGTAGTAGCGTCGGCCGTTCGACAGATCGCGAACCGGGCGAATCTTCGGGTTGCAGGTCTTGGCCTTCAGCACCATGGCGTCGAGCGCCGTGGCGTTGAACAGGTCGGCCGTGGTGTCCAGCAGCGCCAGGTCCGACGAAAGGTCGGTGTAGCCCGCCGAGGCGGCGCCAAACACAACGCGGTCGGCGTTGTCCACCAGCCAAGCATCGCCGATAGCGGCGGTGCGCGACAGGAACGGCGTCCCGTTCAGCGAACCGAGAGCCCGGATGGCGAGGTCGCGGGTGTCCTCCATCGCCCAATCCTTCAGGACGGCCTTACCCGCCTGCCGGAGGTCGATGGCCGACTTCTGCTCGCTCATCTCGGCGACACGGACCGCGTTGCGGCGCTTGTCGATTTGGATGTCGTGCGAGCGGGAGGCCATGTCCTCTTCCTGGCCTTCCAGCACGTTGGTGCCGGTGACCGCGCTGTTGGTCAGGCGGTTCACCAGGGCGATGGTAATGATGTCGCCCTTCTTCTTGGCCAGGTCTTCCTTGACCTGGATGACCGAGTTTTCGTCGGTGCCCATCATCGACTTGATGGGGAGGTCTTGCAGGTACTCAGTGAAGAACTGGTCGTCCCACTGCTGCACGACGAGGCCAGTGGCCGGAATCGTGTCCGCCATGATGGTGTTTCCTTCTCAGGCATGCGGCGTCGTCCGACGCTGCGTTGTTGGGTGGACCGCCCTCAGATGATCTGGTTGAGCGGCGTAGGCCCTTGGAACCGCCCATCAGCGCCGCGAGGAGCCGCGGAACGCTGGCCGGAGGCCGGGGCAGGGATGTTTGGCTGCGGACGAGCCATCGGGGCCGACGGCATTTCCGCGAGGATTTCTGCCCGCAGGCGCGCACGCTCGGCTTCTCGCCACGCGTTCGGATCGTCGCCGATTTCGGCGCTCAGCTTCTCTCGCTGGTACTGTTGGTGCGCGGCGCCCCACGGATGCCGCTGTTGCTGCGCCCAAACCTCGATGTCGGGTCGGGTCGCCAGCCATTCCCGAACAGACTCCAACTCCTGCTCGCCGTGCTTGTCGACAAAGCGGTCTTCCGAGCGCTCCAGACGGTCAAGCATTCGGACGTGGTCGAAGTAGGCTTCGGGGCGGTCGAAGGTCGGGGCGGGCGGCTGCTCTTGACGCTGCTCCAGTTCCTGGGCGCGGCGTTCGGCGGCCTGGCGTGCCTTCCGTTCCTTCTCGATCTCCTTCCGATACCAGAAGGGATGCTGCTCCTCTTTTGGAGCCTCCGGCTTGACCTCCGGGGGGGCTTGCGGCGCTTCAACTGCCGGCGCGGCTTCGGCTTGGGATTGCTCCGCTTCCGGAGCAGGCGGCGACCGATCATCGGCCAGGATGGCGTTCAGGTCAGTCGCCGCCGTCTCGGCCTCAGGGCCGGCTTCGTTCGTTTCCATCTATGGGCTTACGGGCGTCTCCCGACGCTCGCTCTCTCTCGGGCTGTCCGGCCCGGACGGATCGTCCGCGTTACGCGGCGATGGGCTGTCCCCATTGGGGAGTCGGTTCGGGCTTCATCGCCGTCATCAACGACGCTTCGCCCTGTGCTTGCGCCTTGAACGCCTCCGCCTGGGTCTTCTCGACCTCGGCGATGGCGCCCTGCTTGGCGATCAAGGCCGCTTCCTCGGCCTGAGGGTTGGGCTGGCCCTGGCCTTCCAGCGCCTGAAGGATTTCTCGCTTCTGGTTGGAGGTGAGGGCGGGGTGTGTCTTGACCGCGATCTGCGCGAAGGCCGGCGGCATCTGAGCGAGCTGAGGAAGCGTGGTGACGAATGCCTGATAGGCCTCGCCCTGCATCGTGATCACATTCTCGGCGTCGGCGATGATGATATCGACGTCCATGTCCGCCACGACATTGTCGGCCTGGAGCCCCCCGTAGCCATCGGCGACGATCTGGTTGAGCCCCACCGCCTGCGGGGCAAACTCGTCGTCCGTGACCCGTATCCAGCGCTCGGCGGTCCAGAACTGCTGCATCATGTGCGCTAGCATCTGGAACACACGCTGATCGAACCGGCGCAGCGCGTCCAACAGGTCGCCCATCTCGACCATGCCGCCCGCCTGCTGCGCCTCGATGGCGCGACCGGACTGGTCCTCCGTGCCCTTACCCAACATGGCCGCGTTCGGACCGGCCTGCATGACGTAGTTCTGGGCCTCGGCCAGAAGCGCGGCCTGACCTGCGGCCAACTGCATACCGTCCACGATCTCGAAGCGGTCGTCCGGTCCGCCTTGTGCGATCTCCACGTAGAAGTCCGGCCGGGCGAGCTCTCGACGGGTCTTCCCGACGTCCTCCACCATCCCCTGAGTCGCGATCACGCCTCGGCTGACCGACTGATGCAGAGCCTTGGACCGGCGCTTGTTGATCTCGTCCTGTGGGTCGATGAGGTGACGGACCTCGCCGTACCTGTTGTTGTCCCGGTCAACGTGCGCCGACTCCAGGATCAGCGGGCACAGGCTCTCGCCCTCCTTCGTCCGGTAGGGGCTGGTCATCGTGACCAGGCTCCCGGCCCGTGTGAACTCGCACAGCACCCATTCCGGGCCTTCGCGGTGCCACATGGAGACCACGCGAACCCGCTTGCGCCGAGGGTCGGCCCAGACCGTCCACTTCGGCTTGTCGTCGTAAGTGTCGCCCGGCTTGCCCGCGCTGGTCAGCGTCGCTTCAAGGATCGGGCGAGCCTCCTCGCCGTACTTCTCCAGCGCCTCGTCGAGGTCCATCCAAAGAACCTGGCCGATGTACCGGGCGTCCGAATAATCCTCCTGGGCCGAGTGCGGGTCGTAGACGATCCGATCCCACGGAATGACGTTGATCTTCAGCGCGTAGTCGATCCGGTCCTGCTCGGCGTACAACTCCACGCCGCCGTATCCCTCGACAACCATGTTCTTCCAGGCCTTCGAGCGCTTGGCCGGGAAATCCGCCGCGTCGGCCGCGTATCGAAGCCCCGCCGTGAAAGCCTCAGCCGCGGGCTGGTCGGGCTGGTTGCGGTAGTAGGCCTTCGGGTCGCGGCGCTGCTGCTTCTCCAGGCCCAGCAGAAACTCGACGCGGGACTTGATGACGTTGAAGGCGATGACCGGCTGGCCTCGCGCCTCCAGCTTGGCCGCCTCTTCCTGGGTCCACTGCTTGTTGTCGTAATAGTCCCGGTCGCGCTCGGCCTTTCGCCGTGCCTCCTGCGTCGCTTCCTCCGCCTCCTCGAACCAGCGGATCAGCTTGGCGGTCTTGTCTTCCGAGGTCAGGCTGTTTTCCAACTCGGGCCTTCCTCTCTTTTACGGTCCCAGCGGTCGCGGGGCTGGGATGGCGGGGGGGCGCAGGACGCTTGCCCGCACGGCGAAGGGCCTCCAGCGCGTACCGGAGGGCATCGATGGTGTGGTTGTCCTTGTCCTCCAGCACCGGGAGGACTTCGCCCGTCAGGGGGTCGGTTTTGTAGCTGTAGCGAGCCAACTCATCGGCGACCGCCTGGCAGCGAGGGTGAACGACGATGTCGAAAGACCGCAGGAACTCTATACCGTCCTCGACCGAGCCCACGCCCTTAATGGCGGGGACGATCCGGAAGCCCTGGCGCCGCATGTAGCTGACCGTCTCGGGCCGGCTGCTGTCTGCGGTGATGGTCCACTTCCTCGACCCTTCGACCTGATCGAATAGCTGCGGCGTCTTGTCGATCTCGCAACCGACCTCCCACGCCACCCGGTCAACGTAGAGATTCCGGCCAACCAAGTATGACCGAACAAGAACCGTGGGATCGACGGAGAAGCCCCAATCCGCCCCGAAGCGGAAGATTGCGTCCTCTGGGGTTTCGAACGCCTCGACGCGCCAGTTCCGGAAGACGAGCGATCCGTCCATCCGGTTAAAGTCGCCCTCCCAAATGTGGGCGTAGGCCTCCGGGCGACGACGTTGGTCCTCCTGTCTCGCAGCCTCCAGCACGGCTGGAAACCAGGGATTATCGCGCCAATTTACCTCAACGATCTTGGCGTCGTCCGGAGGGTTGTCGCGGAACCGCTCGTTCGTCGCGCTGTCCTCGCGCTCCGGGTTCCACGTCACCCATATCTCAGACCCATGCTCGCGAACCGACGGGATCGCCTTTCTCCAGGCGACCTCTGATACCGGCTCGGCCTCATCGACCCATAGAAGAAGGATGCGGGCCTTTGATTTCAGGCTGTCCAGATTGTGACGAAGCCCGACGAACAGGAACCGAACCCGTCCGTCGCGGGTCCGAATGTACTTCTCGCCGATCTCATAGTGAGCTGCCAGCCAATCGACCGACTGGATCGCCGCCTTCACCTCGGCCATCGAGCTATCATCCAAGGAGTTCATGAACTCCCGACCACAGACGATGACGCCCTCTCGTCCCTCCTTGCTGGCCTGGTAGCCACGAACGGCCGCCATCAAGGCGAACGCCCGCGTCTTCCCCGAGCCCCGCCCGCCGTATGCGCCGCGAAACCGCGCCTCCCCCGTAAAGACCGGGATCAGCTTCGGCGGAAGCTCAATCCGGGCAGTCGCCATTCAAGCCTGGCGCGACAAGCTCTACGCGGGTGACGGTCTCCCCGAGCACCGTGGCGTCGAGCTCAACCGCCTGCGGCGGCTTCCCGTGCCCCCGGTCGAGCAATGCCTGAGCCGCAGACACCCGCGCCGCAGCCGGATGCTCTGGGTCACGCATGATCTCGGCCAGAGTCGAGAGCGCATCTTCGGTGAATGCCTGGGCGGCCTCCCTCACCGCAGCGGTCGCCTTGTTCGGGGTACCCTTCAAGCGTCCGCCGGTCTTATGGCCCTTCGCCATCTAACCAGCTCTACTTTTGATCGGCTTGGCGCGCCAGCCAGATGGCAATAGCGCGATCTTCGTCAGGCGTCGGCCTAAGCGGCGTACCCATCTCGGTTGCACCCTGTCTCGGCTTCGATCACGACCCTCGGGCGTTCACTGCCCATGGTCGCCACACATTCCAAGGAGCCGGACCCTGAAATGGTGAAGGTTGCCTTCGGGCTGGAGATCGTAACCGCTCCAGCGTCTATGCCGTCCTCGGTCACAGTCAAAGCCGTGATGGCGGAGGGGAAGACCAGTTCGACCGTTCTCTGCTGATCATCGGGCACGATGCAGACGTTTCGCTTAGGGTCGTATGACCCACCGTAAACGGCCTGGCCGCCACGGTTGAGCACGGAGATGCGCATGCGGCCCTCCTGGGATTGGGCCTAGCGGGCGCCGCGAACCGGTTCAGAGCCGCGGCGGTGGCGATGACGATGCGGTAGAAGATCTTCATGGTTCAGCCCTCGAAAAAGTAGTGAAGCTTTGCGCTCTCGTGCAGGGACACGGCTTCGATCTCGGTGCCGTTCGTCTCTCGGAAGGTCTCGCCTTCAGCGGTCACGCCGATGATCGCCACCTTGACCAGCCCGGCTTCAGCGGCCCTGCCGAGCAGAACCATCACCTCGGCCTCCGCGCAGTCCTTGCCGCCATCGACGACGGGAAAGCGGATGACCTTGTCGCTCACCTAATCATGACTCCAGCCAGGCGAGCCGTCAGCGCGGTTCAGGTGCGCGCGCTCATGACAGACCAGCCGGGCGTAGCCGTCGTTGAACAAGCACGGGTCGGGGAGCAAGATCACGCTCTTGCGCTGGTTGGTGCAGGCGAGAATGAACCGGCCGTCCTGAGGCGGAAGACCACCAACCTGCCGGCAGACCGCATCGACCGTGGCGGGGTGGGCGAACAGCACGACAGCCGGGACGCTCTCGCCCTGATACTCTGGCGGAGGCTCAGCGACCGGAGGCATGACCAGCAGGCCCGAGGCCGCAAGGATCGCGGGAAGCTTCATGCCTGCCTCCTTGTAGGGGTCCGCGCCTCGCCACCCTTGGACTATGATTCAGCCTCAATGGGCCGTCGGGTTCGGTGTCTCGATGGGGGCGCGGATGGGGGTCTGCGAGGCCGGGCGCTACTCCGGCGGGACGGATATCACGGTGTTTGCCGCCCACCCCATTCGGTCAGGGATGGGAGCCGCTTCTGGGCCGCCGAATAGGCCGAGCGTGTCTGCTTTCCACGCCGCTCGCAGATTCTGGAATGAACTTGGGCACCGCTTTGCAGTCACCCTCGCCACGGTCTTTCCCGTGCGGAGGGCGGGGGATCGGCGCAGCCCGGAGGCACCTGTTCGTCTCGCCGGTCGTCCCAGCCACGCGTGAGCGTGCCCTTACCGCCTACCTACACCATT
The DNA here is from genome assembly GCF_057364705.1 of Brevundimonas sp. CURTG3B2_SDJG. Classification (NCBI taxonomy): domain Bacteria; kingdom Pseudomonadati; phylum Pseudomonadota; class Alphaproteobacteria; order Caulobacterales; family Caulobacteraceae; genus Brevundimonas; species Brevundimonas sp. CURTG3B2_SDJG. The sequence goes on along the minus strand of NZ_JBNFOJ010000006.1, from coordinate 1,615 downwards.
CCGAGGGGGTGCGCAATACCTAGTGCGAACAAAAATCGAACGGCGCCAGATGTAGGGTCAGGCCGCCTCCGGGACCGGCTCCAGGTGGTCGGTGTCCAGCACCTTCGTCCAACCGTACTTGGCGCTCAGAAGGAGTTCGACCCGGCCATCGTCCGAAGCGGAAAGGATTTCGGCAATCTGGTCCTTTAGGGGGCCTTCCAGCGTGATCCTAGCCTTGTCTCCCTTGGAGAACCCCGAGCGCCGAGCGGGCGTGTGGTCGAACTCCCCGGCGGCCTGGCGAGACTGCATTTCGTAGACGAAGTGGAAGAGGACGGGCTTCCCGTCCTTGTCCCGAACGATCTTCCCGTCGTCACCCACACGGATGCGCCAGCCGATCTCCAGCGGTTCGCCGTCCATACCCGCGACCACGCCCCGCACCCCATCCTGAAGGCGGACATCGTACAGGCTCTTGCCGGGATTCAGGCCGACGAACAGGTAGCCGGTCAGGAGGGGTGTGTTCACCCGCTCCCGCTGCTTGTTCTTGGCGCGCTTCCAGTGGGTCTCCTCCGGGAGGTAGACGTCGAAGCCTCGCTCACGAAGGCCGCTGGCGGCCCGGTTCTCGCAACGAGGATTGGTCTTCACGGCGTACCAGGTGAGCATCAGGCGGCCCTCTGTCGTTCAAGGAGCAGTCTCATTTCCTCGCTGATCCCGGTCTCATCGACGGGTGCGGAGGGAGTTGGCCTGGGCGCCTTGGGCCTGAGCTTGGTGAAGGGGTCCTTGTCCATCATCTTGGCGTGGAACTCCTCCATGACGGCCCGCACTTCCTCAGTCGAAGGTCGGTCGCTGCGGTCCTCAGGCTCGGGCGGTGGAAGCGCAACGTGCGTCGCCCGCCTCGCCCGGTTCAGGGCCTTGACCCAGCGATTGTTGTTGGGGCTGGTGCTGGCCAGCTCCCGCAGCTTCCCGGGCTTGCACATGAACTCGGCGTCGGGCTGACGGACCCAGGCCGCCATGCCCGCCTCAACCGCATACGGGGTCAAGCCCTCCAGCGCCTCGATGTAGTCGGCCCACCAGGCGGCCCATTCGCCGTCCGTCCGCTGCGGCTGCGGGAACAGGGCGAACCTCTGCCCGATCACGCCCTTGATCTCATCCACCGTGGCGGAGCGCGTCGCCTCGGCCCAGAGCTCGGGAATGGCCTCTTGAGCTTGCCGGCGCAGGATGTCCGACGCCCGGATCGTCCGGACCGCGATGTCGTCAGAACGCTCGTCGAGCAGCCAGGACTTCAGCGGCCCGGTCAGCTCCAGCGCTGGACGCGGCGTAGTTGTCGAGGCGGGCGGTGTGGCGACGATCTGGTTCATGGTTCTGTCGGGGCTTGGGCTTTCGGCGGGAGGCTTCTCGGAGCCAGTTGCGGAAGGTGGCGGACCAATCGATCCGGGCGGTTCCGAACGTGTGGTCTCGGAACGCCGCCAGGTTTGACGCGATCTCCGTCGGGTCCAGGTTCAGGCCTTCTCGCTCCACCGTGGCAAGGTCGGCCTCCGAGGGCGTCCAGTCCTCCGGGCAGCGCTTGGACGGCGGCGGTCGCCCCCCTTACGCGTGCGCGAAAGTGCTTTTCCCGGGTGTGGGGGGTGTGGGGGTTGGG